>NZ_JBIMJM010000013.1:0-43394 GCF_043674115.1 Streptococcus sp. A34
GAGCGCCCCAGACGACTTCTTCAATATCAATCCTCGAAATTTCTGTTTGGGCTAGCCCAGACAGCTTAACCTCTGGAACTCTAGTTACCAATGAACTTGTTGCACTTGACTTGACAATGTGCGTATTTATTACTTTCTTCTCTCCAGCACCACTATCTGATCATAGTCTGCCTCATGATATGAACGATGACTAATATGAATGACCGTTGTCCTCTCCAAGTCAAGCAGGGCTTGTTCCACCATGGCAAAGGTCCGATCATCTAAACCTGAAAGGGATTCATCTAGGAGCAAGACAGGTTTGTGGAGCAAGAGGGTCCGCACCAAGGCCAAGCGTTGTTGTTGCCCACCTGAAAGAGTTGATTCTGCATCAAAGAGCTCGCTTTCCAACTGCTGACGACTTGCAAAACGTTGTCCCAAGCCTACCAACTGCAACCAAGTAAGAACCTCCAACTCGTCAATATCCCTTCCCAAACTAATATTCTCCCAGATGCTGGCATGGAAAAGTTTCACTTTTTGTGGCAAAAAGGCAAGATTAGCTTGAACCACCTCTTCTCCCACTTCATTCAAAGACTGCCCATTCAGATAGACCCCTTCATCACCCTGACCCATTTGTCCCATCAGGAGATAGGCTAAGGTCGATTTACCTACGCCACTCTCTCCCTGAATCAGATACTTCTTCCCAGGCTCAAAGTTTAGACTCAACTCCGAAAACAGGGGAGTTCCTTCTATAGAAAAAGAAAGATTGCGCACCTGAAGAGAGGTGAAGGGGTGTTTGGTTTTTTGGGAAAATGGCAGAGCTGGTTCCTGTTTTAAGAGCTGCTCACGTAGATTGCGAACAGAAGCCATATCCGCAATAGACGATGCAATTAAGCTAATCGGCATGGTCAATTCTAAAGAAATACTATAAATTGCCACCAAGGCTCCTACTGTCATTTGCCCTGCCAAAATCCTTTGACCTCCCAAACAGAGAATCAGAACCGTCAATAGATAGAAGAACAAACCAGATAGGACATTCAACAAGGCTGACAGAAAAGCCTTCCGATCTTCCAGTTGATAGATTCGTTTGTATTGATCATTTGTCTTGTCAGAAAAATACTGGCTACGATCGGCATTTTTGATAATGACTAGACCTGAAAGGAGGTCATTGAGTAGAATCTGATAGGCAGCCTTCTCCTGAGAGATGGCCTCCTGAACCCTTTGCCGACTATTTTGAAAAAGGTAGGGAAGCCCAATCGGCACCAAGGTCAAAAGCAGGATTGCTATGGATACCTGGCTATCCAAACCAAAGAGAGCCAGACAGGCAAACAAGAAGGACACCACTCCTTGATAGAGGGAAAACAGGGTATCATAGTAGAGTTCCTTGACCATCTCGCTATCATTATGAATAGCTGAAACCCTTGCCGCTACTTCTGATTGCTTGAGCAAGCTGGGCCCCTGCAAAAAACGATTGACTAGAGTAGCCTGAATCTTGTAGCCAACCCTATTCAAAAACTGCTGATTGCAGACTTGACGAACAAACTCTGCTAGCAGCATCAAGCATAAAATCGCAAGCAACTGCCAAATCTGTACCATAAAACCAGCCCTATCCCCACTAGTTAGACTATCGGTTATTCCTGCTAACTGGTAGTTAAAGAGCACGTTTAATCCTGCTACCAAGCTAATCGCCACCAATGTCGCGATAAAATGAAGACTCCTCACTCCTTCTCCCTCCTTTTCCTAGATTACTCATTACACATATTAAAAAGCTTAACAGAATCCACCAATTAGTCAAGCCTTGCCCATAAAAAACGAGCACCCTAAAAGGATGCTCAACTCAAATGCGCTTGTCAATACTTATTTGCTTTCATTCTCAACTGCAGCTGTGACAAAGGCAGTATAGAGTCCTTCAGGACGATTTGGTCGAGATTGGAGTTCTGGGTGATACTGACAGGCCACAAAGAACTTGTTCTCAGGAATTTCAACAATCTCAACCAAGCGGTTGTCTGGCGATACACCAGAGAAGACAAAACCAGCTTCTTCAAATTGCTGACGGAAGTCATTGTTAAACTCGTAGCGGTGGCGGTGGCGACGCTGGACAACTTCTTGGTTGTCATAGGCTGCAGCAGCCTTGGAGCCTCGTTTGAGCTTGCTCGGATAGAGGCCAAGGCGGAGGGTACCGCCCAAGTCTTCCACGCCAATTTGATCACGCATGATGTCAATGATTGGGTATTTGGTTTCTGGATCCAACTCAAAACTATTGGCTCCATCTAATCCAAGAACGTGGCGAGCAAATTCCACACAGGTCAACTGCATGCCCAAGCAGACGCCTAACATAGGCACATCATTCTCACGCGCATAGCGAATGGCTTGAATTTTTCCTTCGGTACCGCGTTGACCAAAGCCACCAGGTACGATGATTCCCTGGGCTTGTCCAAGTCGGTCAGCTACATTTTCTGCTGTCAGGTCGTTGGCATTGACCCAATCCAACTCAATCGCAGCATCGTTGGCATAGCCAGAGTGTTTCAAGGCTTCTACAACTGAAATGTAGGCATCTTGGAGTTCGACGTATTTTCCAACAAGAGCAATCTTAACGTTTTTCTTGAGGTTGAGTACCTTGTCAACCATAGCTGACCACTCTGTCATATCCGCTGGCGGTGTATCCAATTTCAAATGGTCGCAGACAATCTGGTCCATATTCTGGGCCTGTAAATTGAGCGGAATTTGATAAAGATGCTCCACATCGAGTGACTCAATAACCGCCTCCGGTGTCACATCGCAGAACTGGGCTAATTTATTTTTAATCCCTTGGCCGGCTGGCGCTTCTGTACGAATGACCAACATGTTGGGCTGAATGCCCAATCCGCGCAATTCTTTGACCGAATGTTGGGTCGGCTTGGTTTTCATTTCCCCAGCCGCCTTGAGATAGGGCAAGAGCGTCGTGTGAATATACATGACATTGTCCGCGCCCACGTCTGCTTTCATCTGACGCAGAGCCTCAAGGAAAGGCAGACTTTCAATATCACCGACAGTTCCACCGACTTCTGTAATAATCACATCGGCATCTGTTGTCCGAGCAGCGCGTTTAATCTTATCCTTCAAAGCATCCGTGATATGTGGAATAACCTGCACAGTAGCCCCAAGGTATTCGCCCTTGCGTTCTTTTCGAAGGACTTCGCTGTAAATTTTCCCTGTTGTCACGTTGGAATATTTATTAAGATTGATGTCAATAAACCGCTCATAATGTCCCAAATCCAAGTCCGTTTCCGCACCGTCATCCGTAACAAACACTTCACCATGCTGGTAAGGGCTCATCGTCCCTGGGTCAATATTGATATAGGGGTCAAATTTCTGAATGGTCACCTTGAGACCACGATTTTTCAACAAACGCCCCAGACTTGCCGCCACAATCCCTTTACCAATCGACGAAACCACACCACCAGTTACAAAAATATATTTTGTCATGCAAACTCCTTTCCTCTGCTCATGTCGCATGGAGGGGGTAAGCAACATGAAGAAAAAACAAAAATAGCTCCCTATCAACTAGGGAGCCCTGACCTCAAAAGAGGTGCCCGATAATATACTAACTCAATTCGATGCGTTTGTCAATCTTGAACTTAGTCTTCTGTCGACTCGTCGTCAGAATAGTCGTCATCTTCTTCACCGACATCAACTTCTTCATCATCCGTCAATTCATCATCGAGGATAATTTCATTGATTTCTGAGTCGTATGATTCTACTTCATCCTTCTCATCATCTGGATTTTCATCATCGTATTCTGAACCAGGCTTGTCTTCGTAACTATCTTCATCTTCTGGATCATCGTTGCCATAATCGATAGCATCCTCATCACCATCCATGAAGGCATTGACACGTTTTTTCTTACGCTTTGGCGCATCTTCATCATCTTCTTCGAGAGTAATAACTTCCTCATCAATCTCATCGATGGCATACCATGAACGAAGACCCCATTTGTTTTCACCTAGCGGAATGAAACTACCGTCCACATTCAAGTCAGAATAGAAAGTTGGCAAGGCTGCACGAATCTCACTGTTTGATTTTTCTAAATAATTCTGAATTTCATTGACCAAGTCATTGAAGTACATTTCATTGTCACGTCCACGTTCTTCCAAAATAGCACGAGCTACTTCAATCATGGAAAGTTCGCTTTTTTCTTGTCCTGCAAATACGTTAAGTTCCAAGGCTTTTCTCCTTTTTCGTCTTTCCTTTCTATTTTACGCTAAAAAAAGCAAATAGTCAAAGATAATCTTTATCGTTTTTCTGTAAAAAATACCTGCAGAGCTCAGCGCTACAGGTATTTTGTTTACTATACTTGTTCTTCTAAATTTGGAAGGGAGATGGTCCGTTTGACCCCATCCTTATCTACAAGTCGAACAACTTTGCTTGCTGCATCATATTCGAAAGCTTCAAAAGAAACTCTGTAACGGTCTGAGAGTGTGACCAGACTTTGTTCAAAGGTTTTGAAGTCCATGCCAAACTCTTCTGCTCTTCGTTTTAATTCTTCTGTAAACTCGTCAATTTCCTCAGTTTCCTCAGAAATAATTTCTTCATCACTTTCTTCCGTCTCTATTTCTTCTGTCGATTCAGATGGTGTATTTGGTGTAAATACTCCCCAGCCATCGTCTGAAACTGGGCGTTCTTGTGGATTAGTCATGTAGTATTTAACCGTTGCTAGGAAATCTTCTAGACTGTACCCTTCAGGACTTCTTGCACTACCTTGGTCAAACCATTTAAAGGATACATAGTGATAGTGATCTTGATGCGGAATTACCAGAGTCCCGTTGCGTACTTCGGTCGCATAGCCAGCATTGTAGGTCAGTGCTTCGAAAGGAACGACTTTCTTCGCTTCAACTCGGTTATAGATTTCCTCTGCTGTTTCTTTGGCAACTTGCGGCTGTTCTGGCGTTGTTGTCTCGCCTGCACTTGATTCTGTTTCAGTTGGTGCAGGTGTTGACGGTGAACTAGAATTAGATTTCTCACGTTGAGCCACCATAGCCTCTGCTGGGATCAGCTCGCTTAAGTAATTCAAATCACTCTTGTTAATCCGACGGTAACCATCTGTAATTACACGTGGGATGCGATAGTTATCCGTACCTATTTTCACTTTGGGATCTAATAGGTCTGCTGGGTCAAAGATATAGCCATCTTTTGTTGTGTATTTCCCTGCAGACTTAGCTTCAGCCAGTTCTGTTGCAGAGTGAACAATCTGCCAGTTTTTCAACCCTTCACGTTTTTCAATCGGTGTAACATTTTTAGCCAGTATTTCTGCATCACGCTGGTCCAAGAGAGCCTGGACTGCCGCCAACTCTTTGTCTGACAGCTCTTTTTTGGCGATAGATCGGAGGGAACCACCGGTCGCCCGTGGCAGGCTGAAGGCGCCGCTGAAGATAAAGCTGGCCGGATCCAGGACGTCCTCTGGGGTAAAGATATAGCCGTCGTTGGTAGCAAAGCGGCCCTGGGCGCGTGCTGCTGCCACTTCCTCAGCCGTGTGGATAATCTGCCAGTTTTTCAGGCCGGTACGCTGAGCCTGGTCGGTCGCATTGGCAATCGGTTTCAGGGCATTTGGATCCATGACATCATCGCCATGACCTGCTGTGGTCCAAGCTGCAGGACGAACCTCTGGGTGCTGCATAATGTAGCGAATGGTCGCGATCTGCTCCTTGCTCAGCCAGCTATAAGGCAGGATGTGGATATGGTCGATATGGGGAATGACAAAGGACTCGCCTGTATCGTAGGTCGCGTTGGCTCCCTTCATTGGGATCTTGTCAATGCTGACGTGCATAGCTGGTGCCAAATCTCCAGCAACCTGTGGAGCCGTGTCAAAGCGGTAGTCCTTGTCCAGTTCCATCAGGCGCAATTCTGCAAAGGAAATTTTCATCAGGTCCAATTCATCTCGGCTGTAACGGTAGCTTTTGCCGTCCAGCTGAACTTGGTAGAAGACCTTGCCTGCCTCAAGCCGCTTGCCAGTCACGGCTTGCGGATCAAAGACTGGTTTGTTTACGCTCGTATCAACTGGACTTGGTTGAGTCGGTTGTTCAGGAAGAGCTGGTTGGCTTGGCAGGACTGGAAGTGTCGGCGCCGTCGGCTGACTTGGTTTTGGAGTGGCTGGTTTATTAGCAGGCTTAGTATTTCCTGTCAAGCCTTGCTTTTCCCGAACCCATTCTTCGACTTGCTTGATTTCAAAGTCTTCTAATTCGCCAAAGCCGATATAGTGGAAATGGTCGCCGTGGCTACCAATCAAGCCCTGGTCATCAACAGATGTGATGCTGGCCTTGCTGAAGGTGTAGCCGTCGCTGGTGAAATAGACCTTGCCATCCAATCCCTTGCCGTAGGCAGGGATGCGACGACCTAGATAGGTAACAAATGGCTGGTTAGTGGCTTGGGAATCAGTAGGACCTGGTTTTGGTGCAGGACTTGGCTGGGCTTGATGAGGGGGATTGGCTGGTGTGGCTGGCTGGGTTGTGCCTGTCGGATAGTCAGTCCGCGTCGGATGGGTAGCTGCATGCCCTGAGCCTGCTCTGCTATTTTCCCCAATCATCCGAGCAATCTGAGCCTCCAGTGGCGACATCTGGCTGTAAGGGATGAAATGATAGTGGTCGCCGTGGGGGATGATGACGCCGGCAGCGGTCTTTTTACTAATCATGCGTGGGTCAAAGACCAGACCGTCGGCCTCTACATGGCGCTGGGAGAGCGGTGTAGCATCCAGCTGGGCCAAGAGGCTGTTCAAGTCTTGACCTGAGTGGCTTGAAAGGGCGGTCGAGCCAGTCTGGCCCTGAGACGGGTAAGTGGCCTTGGTCGACTGACCCTTGTTTGAGGACTTGCCGTCAATAGAGGCCTGGGCTGCCTGTAACTCGGACGGAGACAAGTCCTTCTTAGGAATAAAATGGAAGTGGCTACCGTGAGGCACGATGAAGCCGTCTCCCGTGTCCTCAATCACATCAGTAGGGTTGAAGACATAGCCGTCATCGGTCTTATAGCGACCATCTGCTGTCCGGCCGCCACCAGCCTCCTGATAGGCCCTGTCAGAAGAGGATACACCCTTCTGTCTCTGAACTTCCTCCTTTGTCCGCACATTTTTCTGCTGCTTTTTATCTTTGAGATAGAGGTAATACTGGCCATCCACCTTAATCACATAGCCATCCTGGACTTCATTGACAATGTGGCTGTCTTGGAGGACATAGGCTGGGTCGGTCATAATCAGCTCTTCGCTGAAAATCGCGTCGAAGGGCACCTTGCCATTGTAGTAATGGAAATGGTCACCGTGGGAAGTCACATAGCCCTGGTCGGTGATTTTGACCACAATCTGCTCGGCGTCGATATTTTCCTTGGCAGAAACTTCCTCTGGCGTCAACTGTTCAGCCAGCATACTCTTTTCTGTCTCGCTGTCTTCGATGTAGGCTACTCGGTTCTTGCTGTCTTCCGTGGCTTGGTAACGTCCCAACTGGTAGCTACAAATGCTCATGCCCAGAACCAGGACGGCCACTGAACCAACTAATTTCTTGTTTTTCATGTTTTCTCCTTTACTGTAATTCCTTGGCGAGGGTGTCTAAGACGGCATCTAGATTTTCCAGATAGGTTAGATTGTTTTCTGGATCTGCCTCAAGTGGGTCCAAGATTTTCAGGTCAACACCTGTGGAGCTCTTCAAGGTCTGGGCCAGCTTGTCTGACTTGCCCTTTTCCACAAAAATGGTTTTGACATCGTAGGTATCGACAAATTCCTTGATTTCTGCCAATTGTCGTGGATTAGGCTCTTCCTCTGACACACCAGCTATGCCCAGTTGCCGGAGGCCGTAGCGCTTAGCCGTATAGGAAAAGGCTGTGTGCTGGGTGACGAAGGTCTTGGATCTTGTTTTTTCAAAGATAGGCCTGTACTTGTCTGCCAAATCCTGGTATTGCTGCTGGAGCTTGCTGGCATTTTCGTTGTAGTAACTAGCCCGCTCAGGGTCTGCCTCAGCCAGTAAATTACCAATCAAGACCGCCTCCTGCCCCACCAGAACTGGGTCCAACCAGGTATGGGGGTCGTATAGACTGGCCTCGTCCATGCCCTCTGTCACCTCCACATCCTCCAGACCAGGAACTCGCTGTAGCTCTAAACCACTGGAGGCCTCCAGGACCTTGACCTTGGAACCTTGCACATTCGGCTCCAGGCGACCGGCCCAGGACTCCAAAATCTTAGAATGGTAGATAAAGACATCTGCGTCGTATATCCCCTTGACATCTGCTGGCGAGGGCTCATAGGAATGAATCCCATTTCTGGAGCCAATCATACGAATGTCATTATAGTCACCAGAAATTTCCTTAACCAGTGAATAAATTGGGTAAAAGGAAGTCACAATCCGCAGGCCAGATTGGACTTGGCTAGACTGGCTCTGCTGGCCACAGGCCGAGAGGACTAGTAGCATGAGTGATAAAAAGAGATATTTCATCCACTTCATTAGATTTCTCCTTGTTTTTTATTAACCAGTTAACTATAACACAAAAATGGTTAACTGGTCAAGTATTTTTTAATAAAAAAGACAAAACAGTTGTTGACTGTTCTGTCTGATGGATATTATAATTCTGCAATCTGGCTCAAATTCACTTCTGCAATGGTATCATTACCAAACATGGAGATAACCATCTTAACCTTGTTATTATCGATTTCAGTGATTTTACCAGTGTAGTCTGTGAAGGCACCGTCAATGATGCGGACTGTGTCGCCCACCTTGACATCGATATCTCCTTGGACTGTTTGTCCCATAGATACCAGGATTTGGCGGATTTCTTCTTCTAAGAGTGGAGTTGGTTTGGAACGGTTACCGTGAGAACCCACGAAACCTGTAACGTTTGGCGTATTACGAACCACGAACCAAGCCTCGTCAGTCATGACCATCTCTACCAAGACATAACCTGGGAAGCGGTTTTCTTCCACTTCTTTCTTCTCGCCGTTCTTTTCTACCTGAACCGTCTGGGTTGGGATTTCCACGCGCAAGATGTTTTCCAACATATTGTAGGTATGCGCACGTTGGAGAAGGTTTTCTTTTACCTTGTTCTCGTATCCTGAATAGGTTTGTAGGACAAACCAGCCTTTGTCAAAACTATCGTACATAGTCGTTCCTTTCTTTTGAAAGCTGTATTGAAGACGCTAAAAAAAGCCCGAAGGCTTTCGCTTTTCTTTATTATACCACTTCCATTTTACAAATGGCAAGTATTTTACTAGAAAAGATTGATCAAGCTCATCAAGCCCTTGGACAAAATGAGGTCAAATATATACACAAGTACCACGAAGAAGGCTGTGTATTCTACGACTGAGAAGAAATCTTTCCAACTCTGCTTGCGCGTTGGCCAGGCAGTGTCTTTTAAAATACGGAAAATATCTGCGACGAATTTCACCTGCTACTCCTATCTAGTTTCCTTGTGGATCGTGTACTGACCACAGTGTTTACAAAATTTATTTACTTCTAACCGTGTTGGCTTGGGATTGCTCGATAGGGAAATTGAATAGTTACGAGATCCACAAACTGTACAGGCTAGGCTTGCTTTTTTTAGTGCCATATAGCCCTCCAATAAACCTTATTTTATCATGTTTTAGCTCATTTGACAACTACTCAAACCAACTTCTTATATTGTCTATGAGGGTGCGTGCTCGCTCAGGTAGCTGGGCATCAATGATTTGTTGCTTGGTTTCTTCTAGAAGCTGTCTTGCTCGGTCACTGATTTCCTGGATTTGCTCTGGGCTTATGACCGGCTCTGTCGGTCCTGTCTCCACTTGATTGATAGGCACAATGCCATTCATGGCGTAAGCATTGTCCACTGTAAATGGTGTCCCGCTGGTCTGACTCAAGAGATTGGCCGCAACTGTTTGGAAGAGCACAGGCGCCTTCCAGGAATTATTGGCATCGATATAGTGGGTCTCGTCAGTCTTTTCAAAACCAACCCACTGGCTGATAACCAAGTCAGGTGTATAGGCGATAATCCACTGGTCATTGATAAGAGAGACATCAAAGTTGGTCTCGGTAGTCCCCGTCTTTCCGGCTAGATTGTAGCCGTAGACATCCGCATTGACCCCTGTACCGTTGGTAAAAGTTCCCAGCATCATAGAGGTCATCTTGTCTGCCACTGACTTATCGATCACCTTGGTCGACTGAGAACGGTGGTCCACGATGACCTTGCCATTGGCCGTTTCAATACGGCTAATCAGATGAGCATCCTTCATGGTCCCATGGTTGGCAAAGGCACCATAGGCCTGGGCCATTTGCAGGGCATTGGTCTCCACTCCAGATCCTATAGCCACTCCCAGTACCTTTTCAACCTTATTCATGCTCAGGCCAAATTTTTTCCCGTATTCAAAGGCGATGTCAATCCCCAAGGTGTCTACAATGGATGCCACAGGCAAATTGTAAGACAGGGCTAAGGCTTGGTACATGGGAATAGATTCCGATGTAGACAGGTCATTATTCTGCAAGGTATAGGTCCCGTAGGTCGTCGTATGGTTGTCCAGCTCTTTATCAATTTCCCAGCCTGCCGACACTGCCGGAGCATAGGCAACCAAGGGCTTGATGGTCGAACCCGGACTTCTCTTGGCCTGGGTCGCGAAATTGAAGTTACGGAAGGCATAATCTTCGGATGAATTAACCCGCCCAACCAGCGCTCGAACGCCACCTGTAGACGGATCCAGGGCCACACTTGCCCCCTGAGCATAGGAACTATCATAGGCAGACTGCGGGAAGAGACTCTCATCATTAAAAATCACCTGGAGATTAGCCTGAGAGGTCTGGTCCATCTCCGTATAAATCCGGTAGCCGTTGTTGATAATGTCACTTTCTTTCAATCCATATCGGTCAATGGCCTCTGCAATAACCGCATCAAAATAAGAGGGATAGGCATAGTTGCTAGCCTTGCCCGCATAGGCATCGTAGAGCTGACTGCCCACGTCCACCTGCATTCCTGCATCAGCAGTCGCCTGATCAATAAACTGGGCATCCACCATGACCTGCAAAATAGTATTACGGCGGTTAGTCGCATTTTCAATGGAATAATAAGGATTGTAAATCTCAGGCCCCTTGAGCATGCCGGCTAAAACAGCCGATTGCTCCAAACTCAAATCGCTAGCATTAACCCCAAAATACTTGAGACTAGCATCCTGAACCCCCCAGACCCCGTTGCCAAAATAGGCATTGTTGAGGTACATGGCCAGGATTTCCTGCTTGCTATATTTTTTATTGATTTCAAGGGCCAGGAAATACTCCCTCGCCTTCCGGCTAATGGTCTGGTCCTGAGTCAGGAAGGCATTTTTGGCCAACTGCTGGGTAATGGTCGAACCACCGCCAGACCGGCCCAAGGTGAGGAAGGCCAGTAGGGTCCGCTTGTAGTTGATACCAGAATTTTCATAAAAAGTCCTGTCTTCCGTAGCGATGACGGCATTTTCCAGATTATCCGAAATGGCATCTAGCTCCACATAGGTTCCTTTCTGCCCCGACAGGGTACCAGCTTCCACACCGTCCTTGTCATAGATAACCGTCTTGGCCTTGAGGGCCTCCTGCAAATCGCCAACATTTGCGGTCTTGGCTAGGAAGAAGAGATAGCCTCCCACCGTCAGTATCAGAACACCCAGGATAATCAGCATAATTTTAGTCAGCTGGTAACGGCGCCAAAATTTGCGAGCAGGCTCTGGAATCCGACTTTCCTTTTTAGGTTTATCGGACCTGTCACGACTGCCTCGGGCTGAGCGACGGCTAAATCTGGTTTTCTTCCCACTTTCTAAACCTGGCAGGTCTATGTTTTTCGTTTCTCCCATGTCAGACTCTGCGCTTGTAAATTGGTCGCTAGTATAGGCCTTGGTCTGGTCCAGAGACTCAAAATCCGCTGGCACTTCAATGGGCTCAAACTGCAAATCGTCCTTGTCCATGCCCCCTCCTCTTTCTCTAGTTTTGGACTATTATACTATATCGGCCCAAATTTTTCAGCTACCAATCCTTTGGTTGAACTGTGACAGCCCATAAAATCGGTCTTAGGACTGAAAATATGGTAGAATAGGACTATTCTCTATTGATAAGGAAAAGACTATGACTGAAATCTACGACATTACCATTATCGGCGGTGGTCCTGTTGGGCTCTTTGCTGCCTTCTACGCCCATCTGCGCCAGGCCAAGGTCAAAGTGATTGATTCGCTGCCCCAACTCGGTGGACAACCCGCCATCCTCTACCCTGAAAAATCCATCCTGGACATTCCTGCCTTCCCAAGCCTGACTGGTCAAGAATTGACCGACAACCTCCTGGCCCAACTGGCACCCTTTGACACCACTATTTGCCTCAATGAAACCCTGACAGCTATCCAACCGGGTGAAGTCATCACTTTGACAACCAACAAGGACACCCACCAGACCAAGTCGGTCATCATCGCCATGGGTGGTGGCGCCTTCAAGCCCCGTCCTCTGGAGATTGACGGAGCTGACAGCTATGAAAACGTCCACTACCATGTGTCCAATATCCTGCAGTACGCAGACAAGGACGTCCTTGTCTTGGGTGGTGGCGACTCCGCTGTTGACTGGTCTCTGGCCTTTGAAAAAATCGCCAAAACCACCAGCATCGTCCACCGACGCGACAATTTCCGTGCCCTAGAGCACAGCGTCGAGGACCTGAAAAAGTCTAGCGTCGCCATCCACACTCCCTATGTTCCTAAGGAACTTTCTGGAGAAAATGGCAGAGCTGCTGCTATTCGTTTCGACAAAGTCAAGAGCGAGGACCAGCTCACCCTGAACTTCGACCACCTCTTTGTCAACTACGGTTTCAAATCATCGGTCGGAACGCTAAAAGAATGGGGCTTGGACCTGCATCGTCACCGCATTGTCGTCAACACCAAACAGGAAACCTCGCAGGCCGGCGTCTATGCTATCGGCGATTGTTGCTATTACGAAGGCAAGGTTGACCTGATTGCTACAGGCTTTGGCGAGGCTCCGACTGCCGTCAACAACGCCATGAACTACATCAATCCAAACGAAAAAGTGCAACCAAAACACTCAACCAGCCTATGATGAAAATTGACATTCGCATTCCCCAATCCTTTCCAGAATTGACTATCAAAGAAGTCTTGGAAGATTATTTTCTCATTCCCAGAAAAATCCGCCACTTCCTCCGCACCAAAAAACACGTCCGTGTCAATGGTGAGCTGATTAACTGGCAGAGTCCGATTGCGGCAGGCGACCTACTAGAATTGACCTTTGATGAGGAAGATTATCCGGAAAAGACGATTCCTATGGGGCAGGCAGACTTGGTCGAAGAGCTCTATCAGGATGAGCATCTGATTATTGTCAACAAGCCCGAAGGAATGAAAACCCACGGCAATGAACCGACGGAAATCGCCTTGCTCAACCATGTCTCCGCCTATGTCGGTCAAACCTGCTACGTGGTTCACAGGCTGGATATGGAGACCAGCGGTGCCATTCTTTTTGCCAAAAATCCCTTTATCCTGCCCATTCTCAACCGTCTCTTAGAGGATAAGGTCATCTATCGCGATTATCTAGCCCTCTGCCAAGGTCATCTCAAGCAGGAGAGTTGGACCATTACAGACAAAATCGGGCGCGACCGTCATGATCGCAGGAAACGATTGGTCGATCACCGCAAGGGTCAGGAGGCTGTCACTTATGTCAAACAACTGGAAAAAGTCGGCAAGAACAGCCTGATTTCCTGCCGCTTAGAAACTGGACGCACCCACCAAATCCGCGTCCACCTAGCCCACCACGGTCATGCCCTCATTGGCGACCCACTCTATAGCAAAGTCAGCGCTCCCCGCCTCATGCTCCACGCAGCCCGCCTCAGCCTGACCCACCCACTGACACTCGAAGAAATTAGAGTAGAAGCAAGGTCGGAGAGTTTTGAGAAAGAACTTAAAAAAAGCTGAAGTTTCAGCTTTTTAACTTACATATAATTTTATGTCGATTGCCCGCTTTACTCATACTCAATGAAAATCAATCTAGCCCAGCTTCAACTGTTTTGGGAACAGTTGAAGTCTGAAAACCTCCCCCGGATCTTTTCACTCACCGAGGCTCTTGACAACGGATAAGATGATTTTCGAAGAGTATCAAATCCCCTGGCCAATCAGCTGCTCCGTCCACATGACATCATCATAGACAAAACCAAGATTGGTCTCACCGTCCAAACCATAGATAAGACGGACAGATATCTTCTCACCGGCCTTTATTTTCTCAGCCAGATTGACATCATAGGTCCGTAAGTCCAGGGTCAAAGGGAAGTCCGTTGAAAGGTCAATGAGGTTAAAATAATATTCGTCAAGGTAAATATCTTCCTGACCAGGATTTTCCACTTCCAAATCCACCACATAGGCCGAAGGGTAATAATCATCCACCAGATCCACGCTGTCGTCTTGTCCCATGGATTGCACCGTCACGCGCAGGCCATCCGCAAAGTCAACACTTTCTCCGACCTCATGCTCTCGATAGGTCCTGGTGCTATCAAATTCCGTAGAAGGCTGGTCCAGAGAAAGCTCGCTAAAGCCAAGACCAATGATGAGTAACAAGCAAGTCACCCCCAGCACAAGACTGGCTACAGCGCCAATTATGGTGGTCCAAAAGAGGGGCTGTTTGTAGAGTGCTTTCTTAGGATAGTACATATAGCCGTCTTCGACGACGAAATCTTTCTGCTGCATAGGAACTCCTTATTTCAAGCTGGCTGTAGGCAGGTCGATGCCTGCCTGGCGTAGGGCATCTTGATAAAATCCTAAAAATTTATGGTAGACCTTGCTCTGCTGACCATTGGCCACAAAGAGGTTGATCCGGTAGACAAATTGTCCAGTAGCTGTATTCTGCGGTCCTAGAACCGTGATACCTGTAATCTGGTCATTCTTGCCCAGTTCGCGACGATTGACCTCTTCGATGACCTGGGCAACCCGGTCCAAATCCGTATTAAACTTGAGTGGAATGTCCACCTGGGCCCGCATGTCACCACGAGACTGATTGCTGACAACTAGGATATTTCGGTTGGGAATGAAATGCAGGGTCCCGTCCGCATCCCGTACCTGGCTGGTCCGAATGCCCATACTAACAACCGTTCCAGTAATGGTAATCGGTCCGTTGGTCAGCTTAACCACATCTCCCACATCAAATTGACGCTCCACTAGAATAAAAAATCCATTGACCAGGTCCGATAGAAAGCCTTGCGCCCCCATACCGATAGCCACACCAGCAATCCCAGCTCCAGCTAGAAGGCTGGTCACTGGCAGACCGAGAATACTCAAAATACAGTAAATCAGGATAAAATAAAGCAGATAGCTAAGCATGCTCTCAACCAGGCGGCTAATGGTCTTTTGACGACCAATATCCTGGGTAGAAACCTTGAGCGAGGGAATCAAAATCCGCTTGACTGAGCCCTTGGCAATCTTTTTGATGACCAGAAAGGCCAGGAAAAGCAGGACCAGGGACAGGACCTTATTGAGCCCCTTGGTCAATAGATCTTCTAGATTAAATTGGGATAAGTATTTGTTGATAAAATCATTCATAACACTATTATAGCAGAAAAGACAGCCGAAACTGTCTTTTTCTCTATTTCTTCTCCTTAAAATATTCCCGCGTTTCCTTGATAATGATTGGAGATAGGGCCAGTAAGGCAATCAGGTTCGGCAGAGCCATGAGACCATTGACAATATCTGCAATAATCCAAATCAAGTCCAGCTTGAGGAAACCGCCCAGAGCCACCATGATAACAAAGAGAATTCGGTAAGGAGTAATGGCCTTGGTACCCATCAGATATTCCACACAACGCTCCCCATAATAAGACCAGCCCAGAATAGTCGTATAGGCAAAGAGGACAAGACTGATCGTCAGGGCCAGGGCACCTGGATTACCAAAGACTGTTGAAAAAGCTGATTGAGTCAGAGGGGCTCCCGCAAGTCCCTCGACTGTCCATTTGCCAGTCACCAAGATGGTCAGACCCGTCAGGTTACAGATGATGACGGTATCGATAAAGGTACCTGTCATGGAAATCAAGCCCTGCTCCACTGGATTGTCTGATTTGGCTGCTGCTGCTGCGATAGGAGCCGAACCCAGACCAGATTCATTTGAGAACACTCCTCGTGCAATCCCGCGCTGAATGGCATCCTTGACGGTAGCTCCAACAAAGCCACCTACGGCAGCTGCGGGACTAAAGGCTGATTTCAGGACCAGACCTAGGGTAGGTAGTAGCTGGTCTGCATGAAGAACCAAGATACTCACGGCTGCCAAAATATAGAGAATAGCCATAAAGGGCACGATTTTGGTCGAAATATCCGAGATTTTCTCAATCCCACCAAAGATGAAAAAGGCCACCGTCACCGCAGTGACAACACTGACAAACTGTGGCGCCAGTCCAAAGCTAGATGACACCGAAGATGCAATCGAATTGACCTGAGAAAAGGTCCCCATTCCAAAGAGGGCTACCAAGACACCCGATACCGCAAAAAAGATAGCCAAGGGTTTCCATTTGGGACCCATCCCCAAGGTGATATAATGCATAGGCCCACCAGCCGCTTGACCGTTGGCGTCCTTGGTCCGGTACTTGATAGCCAAGAAACCTTCCGCATACTTGGTTGCCATACCAAAGAAGGCTGCCACCCACATCCAGAAAAGAGCTCCTGGGCCACCTGTCGTAATGGCTGTTGCCACCCCGACAATATTTCCCGTACCAACCGTAGCCGCCAGGGCCGTACAAAGGGCCGCAAAACTAGAAACGTCGCCATCCCCAGATTGATCACTCTTGAAAATCAAACCAAACGCCTTTGGCAATTTACTGATTTGAAAAAGTCCCATACGGACCGTAAAATATACACCCGTTCCAACCAAAAGCATGAGCAGGGGCGGTCCCCAGACAATATCATTGATGCCCTTAAATAGTTCTAACATAGAATCCTCCGGTTTTTTCCTGATAAAACAGCTGGAAAATAAAAAACCAGAAATCGAATCTTCGTCTTCTATTTTACGTTTAGAAGGAGGCAAGGAAACTTGACACCACAATAAACATAATAGAAAGACGAAATCAACTTCTGGAACGCGAAAATACCGGCTAACCCCGCTTTGATTTCGCTCTGTCCTTTTACCTGAGAGTTTCAGCAGCCCTACTTTTCCAAGCAGAACTACCTTGCCCCTTCGGTGCCTTATGGTCTCTCCAGAGTTCCGTCCTTTGGACAGTCAGTTGCCTTTCTGCCCACTATCAACCGGTTATTTAGTTTTATCTCGCTCTATTTTAGACTATTTTTCAGAAAAAATCAAGAATGTTTTCAAAAAATTATCCCAACAAGTCCAAAAACAGGCCATATCCTGCTGCTTCCATTTCCTCTCTCGGTATGAAACGAAGGGCTGCGGAGTTTATACAGTAACGTAATCCACCCTTGTCACGCGGTCCGTCATCAAAGACATGACCTAAATGAGCATGACCAGCCCGACTGCGGACCTCAATTCGGTTCATACCGTGAGATAAGTCTTGATAGTAGCTAGCTACTTCCTTGGAAATAGGCTTGGTGAAGGACGGCCAGCCACAACCTGAGTCGAACTTGTCTGTGGATAAGAACAAGGGTTCGCCAGTCGTAATATCGACGTAGATACCAGCCTGGTCGCTATTCCAAAACTCATTTTCGAAGGGTCTTTCCGTCGCAGCTTCTTGAGTGACTTGGTACTGGAGGTCGGTCAAGCTGTCTTTTAAGACTTGTTGGTCTGGCTTTTGGTAGTCTGCAACATCAATCAGAGGGATTTTTGCCTGCCCAAGATCGATATGGCAGTACCCTTGGGGATTTTTCTTGAGATAATCCTGATGGTAGTCTTCGGCGGGGATGTAATGCGCGAGTGGCTCCACTTCAACGGCTAGGGGACGTCCGCCAAAGAGCTGGGACTGCTCCGTCATAACCTGCTCGATGGTCGGTAAATCAGCTTCATCGGTGTAATAGATACCAGTCCGATACTGACGACCTTTGTCAGGTCCCTGCTGATTGACAGAGAAAGGGTCAATGACGCGGAAATAGTAGAGGAGAATTTCCCGCAAATTGATACGAGTCTCATCATAGGCTAGATAGAGTGTCTCTGCGTGGTCTGTTTGTTTGAGGAGTTGATAATTGGTCGTCTCCACCTGTCCATTGGCATAGCCAACGCTAGTGTCAAGAATACCATCGATCTGGGAAAAGTAGCCTTCCATCCCCCAGAAACAACCGCCTGCTAGGTAGATTTCTTTCATGTGAGTTTCCTCCTATATCATCTAATCTATTCTTAAAAGTAGGACGCATACTCCTCCCGCCTACTCTATCTCATCTTGAATTTCTTCATTTTTTGTATCTGTGTTGGACAACTTTTGCTCAATATACTGGTCAATATACTGGTAAACCTCCTTAGCATCTGCCTGTGACAAGCTGGCAACCTGGTTGACCTTGACCGTCAATTTCTCTAATCCGTATTTCGACTTTTCCTTGACTAATTTTTCCAATTCTTGTTCGGTCAGTTCTTGTCCGACAATGGTAATCTCCAACTGATTTTTAGTTTTATTATAAGTCCGGCTAAGAATAGTGTGAGAGGTAAATTTCTCACTAATGTATTGATTCATGGCATCCTTACGGGCATAGTCTAAGACCAGATTTCCTGCTGAAAGCAGACTCGGAATGGTCAAGGCAAGGACTAGAGCCGTCATACCATATCTCAATTTTGGGTTCAATTTGTTCAATTCAACTGCCTTGGTCCGTCGCATCATAAAGCGGGAGCCGAAAAAGGTGGTCAACATGATGAAGATACAGTTGATCAAAAAGAGGTAGAGGGCTCCAAAGAAGTACTGGGTATTACCATGAGCCAAGCCAAAACCTGCTGTACAAATAGGAGGCATGAGGGCTGTCGCAATGGCAACACCGGGCACAATATTATTGGCCTCTTTTTTCCGACTGCCAATCACTCCAGCAATTCCGCCAGCAATGGCAATAATAATATCCCAGACTGTCGGCGAAATTCTAGCAGTCAACTCTGTACTGGCTACTGTAATCGGCGAAAGATAGAAATAGATGCTGGAGACCAACAGGCTAATAACAACTTCGACAGCCAGCAACTTCAACGCCTTCTTCATCAAGGCAAGGTCATAAATCGCCAAGCCCAGACCAAGCCCAACAATCGGTGTCATCAAGGGGGAAATCAGCATAGCACCGATAATCACTGCCGTGCTATTCATATTTAAACCAACAGAAGCAATAAAAATCGCACACATTAGGATAACCATATCACGAGTCTGTAAATCCAACTCTTCAAAGAGCTTATCACGGTATTCCATGGTTGTAAAATACTTGTTTTTCATATTCTCCACTCTCAGTTTTTTAGGTGACTTTATTATAACAATCTATTTTTTGATAGATAAAAAGGACTTTTCTCAGTCCTTCCTAGCTAGGCAATTTCTGCCAAGATTGCTTTGATTTGGTCTTTGGTATGCACACCTGCTACTTGTTTCACAACCTGTCCGTCTTTTTTGAACAATAGAGTTGGGATAGACATGATTCCAAATTGACGAGCTGTGTTTGGATTCTCATCAACATCCATCTTGTAGATACGCAGTTCATCTTCATCCACTTCGCCTGCTAATTGCTCTAAGATTGGTGCTTGCATGCGGCATGGACCACACCAAGGTGCCCAAAAGTCAACAAGGACTACGCCTTCTTGTGTTTCAACTTCAAAGTTTGCATCTGTAATAACTTGAACCATAATTTTCTCCGTTTCTGTTTTTCTACTATCATTCTACACCAAAAAAAAACAGAAAGCGAATTTTTGCTACGGAAGAGAAATGAGATAGACATGCTTAAACAATTGTGATTTGAAAGCATGTTGATCATTCTAAACTAGACCGCAGGAGGACGAGGGGGAAATGGGAGACTGTTTTGCTTGTCAAGTCTAGATGTAGCCAAAAACAAGCTCACTCTTAAAAGGTCTTCCCTACATAGCCTGCTAGAGCTTCAATGGTTTGAGCTTGGTGGTGATCCGCAAAGACTGTTGTATCTGTATTGAGCCCTTGGATGGCGGTCATATCTTCTTCTGCCAATGTAAAGTCAAAGATGTCAAAATTCTGACGGACACGCTCTGGATTGGCAGATTTCGATAAGGAAACAATGCCTAACTGGAGTTGGAAGCGGAGCATGACCTGGGCAGTTGATTTGCCGTATTTATTGGCGATCTCTGTCAAGATAGGATTAGTAAAGACGTCAAATTTCCCTTCTGCAAAGGCTCCCCAGCTTTGGACTTGGATGTCCTTGCTAGCTAGATAAGCCCGTTCTTCTGGTTTTTGGTTGAAAACATGGAGTTCAATCTGATTGACCATCGGCTTTACTGTATTAAAGAGAGCTAGGTTGGCAATCTGGTCTGGTTTGAAATTAGATACGCCAATGGCACGGATTTTCCCTTCCTGATAGAGTTCTTCTACGGCTCGCCAAGCTCCAAAAGTATCTCCTACTGGCTGATGAAGTAGGTAGAGATCCAGATAATCCAAGCCCAGCTTTTCCATAGAGGCCGCAAAAGCTTCCTTGGCACCATGATAGCTCATATCCGAAATCCACAATTTGGTCGTAATAAACAGTTCCTCCCGTGGCACACTCGCATTGCGAATAGCACGACCAACCGCCTCTTCATTGCCATAAGCCTGAGCAGTGTCAATCAAGCGATAACCTGTCCGAATAGCTTCTTCAACAACCTGTTGGCAGGTTTCTGGGTCTGGAATTTGGAAGACTCCAAATCCGACTGTTGGCATCTCAACTCCGTTGTGTAATGTAACTGTTTGCATATTTATTCTCCCTGATCTAAATGTTCTTGTTCAAAGCGTAGCAAGTGACTATCATAGGTCGCCACCTTGTGACTCAACATTTCCAAGACGGCTTCTTGCTGAGCAATTTGCTCCTTCAACCACTCTTCCTGCTCCTGTAAAATAGCCTTTCGAGCAGCAATAGTACAATCACCCTGTCGCACAAGGTCAACATAATCCACCAAGCTTTCAATGGACATCCCAGACTTACGGAGCATTTTGACCAAAAAGAGCCAGTCAATCGACTGCTGGTCAAATTGCCGGTAGCCGTTTTTGTCTCGCGGCACCTGTAAAAGCCCGATTCGTTCATAATAGCGAATGGTGTCATTGGACAAGTCCAGTTCCTCCGCCACTTCTTTCATCGTTTTCAAAATATCACTTCCTTTCACCAGCTGATGATAATACGATTATAAACTATGGAGTCCACTCCATAGCAAGCAAAAAAAGAAAAAAGTTGAACCTTTTCAACTTTTTTCCGTCAAATCCACCACATAGGTCAGTTCCTGATAGACATCTTCTATGTCAAAGAGATCCAAGCCAGCTTCTTCACTGACTACATAAACACCTTCTCTCAAATAGTAGGGAACCGGCTGACCTTCCATATCTGAAAAGGACAATCTACCTCGCTCTAAATCAATTCCGAAACGGAAGGTTGGAACGTCCTTGAGTGCTCCAACGACTAGATAATCAGTGCAGACCAATTGTCCCCCCATTTTTGATACAAATGGTTGGCTGCGTCATCCTCACGAGTAAAGATGGCTAGTTTCTCTACACCTTGCTCTCTCAACTCCTGCTCTGCTTTTTCATAAAGTGCCTGGGCAATGCCCTTCCCTTGAAAATCAGGGTGGACTGCTAGGTTAGTAAAATAAGCTGTTCGCTTACTTGGTGCGTAAACATAAGATCGGCTGCACTCCTCTGTGTAAATATCGATGTCGATTAGACCAACAATTTGTCCGTCTACTTCAGCCACCCATTCCACACGATGATCATAAACGTCTGTCATTAGTTCGGGCTTCTCTGTTTCTCTATCATCAAAGAATGGAGAGAAGAGGTAGCTGAGTGCCTTACAGTAAACCCAGCCTTTTTCATCACTGGTTTGATATTTTCTGATAATCATATAGACCTCCTAATTTCATATTACTATTTTTTTGAGTTTTGCAACTGTATTCAAAAGCACCTGCTACTTGCAAGTGCTTTACTTTTTTACTTAAAGGTCACAATAGTACAGCCTGATCCACCTGCATTTTGTGGGGCATAGCCGAACTCCTTGACCTGTTTGTTGCGACGGAGGTACTTGGTCACCCCTTCTCGGATGACCCCTGTACCGATACCATGAACAATATCGACTTGGGCCATATTGTTAAGCAGGGCCTGGTCGATGAATTCATCCAATTCCATCATAGCCTCTTCGTAGCGTTTGCCACGGAGGTCTAAGCGGGCTTTTGGTCCTCGTACATTGGCACGTTTAACTGTATGAACCTGGCGCTTCTTAGGCTGCTCTGCCTTCTCCACCTTAACTAGCTCAAACTCCTCCTTAGTCAAGGTCATCTTAATCAAGCCCACCTGTGCTTCCCAACGGCCGTCCTTTAGTTGATTGGTCAAGGTACCACGTTGTCCATAGGCTGTGACGATAATATCATCACCCACCTTGACAGCACGTTGGATTTTGGCTTTTTTCAGCACCTTGTTTTTAGACAAATCCACCACTTCAGGCGCCAATTTTTTCAGCTCTGCCTTGGCTTCGATAATCTGGTGAGGCTTAAGAGTGGCTGCGGCATGAAGATTTTTGAGAATGCCCTCACTCTCTGCCAGAGCCAAGTCGACAATTTCCTTGGCTTCCAGACGTGCCTTGTTGAGCTCATTTTCCCGCTCACGATTAAGCTCGTCATAGAGCTTGCGGAGGACTCGGTTCATCTTGAAGTTTTCTTGTTCCACATCACGAATCTTATCCAGACGCTGACGGCTTTCAACCGTCTGGCTCTCTAACTTCTCGATAATGCGATTGACATCACTATCTGTATCGGTCCAAGACTGGGCTGACTGGATGATGATATCCGATAAACCTAAACGCCGGGCGATTTCAAAGGCATTGGAGCGACCAGGAACACCCTGCATAAACTTATAGGTCGGACGCAGGCTATTGGTGTCAAATTCCATGCTGGCATTTTCAATACCAGAGGTTTCTATCCCGTAGGCCTTGAGCTCAGGATAGTGGGTGGTTGCCATGGTCTTGATCCCCCGCAGGCGAAGGTCATCCAAAATAGCCATTGCCAGCGACGCACCCTCCTGCGGATCTGTACCCGCCCCCAACTCATCAAATAAAATCAAAGAATCTTGATCCGCCTCCGCTAAAATCTGCACCGTGTGGGTCATGTGACTGGAGAAGGTTGATAAACTCTGCTCGATGGACTGTTCGTCTCCAATGTCCGCAAAGATTTCCTTGAAAATCGCCACCCGACTCCCCTTGTCAGCCAAGATTGGCAAACCCGACTGAGCCATGAGATGGGTCAAACCCAAGGTCTTGAGCATGATAGTCTTACCACCCGTGTTGGGACCTGTAATCACGATGGCCATCAACTGACTGCCAAAGTAAAGGTCGTTGGGCACTGGCTGGGCAATCAGCGGATGACGAACATTGAGCAGGGCGATATCCTGCCGCTCAGACAAGAGGGGCACAACCGCCTCATGGTCACGGGCAAAAAGATGCTTGGCACGGACAAAGTCCAAATGACCAATCACCCAGGCATTGTTACGGATAATACCCGCATGAGGACGGAGCATGTCAGACAACTCCTCCAAAATCCGATTGAGCTCATGGCGCTCCTCAGCCCGTAGATGGCTGATGTCTTCATTCAAGGTCACCACAGCCCGCGGCTCGATATAAACGGTCGAACCTGATGCGGAAATATCATGGACCACACCTGCAATCTTATTGCGGAAGGTATTTTTGACCGGCAATACATTGCGGCCATTCCGGCTGGCAAGGATGGCATCCGACAGCATATCTGCCTTATTTTTAAGCAAATCCTGCATGACCTGACGGACCTGATCCTCTGCTTCACGGATCTTCCGGCGGATTTTCGCCAGCTTTTCAGAAGCAAAATCCTCTACAAAACCAGCATCATTGATGGACTGGAGCGAGCCTTGTAGATGCGGAAAGAGCTCGATTTTCTCAAAATGCTTGTCCAACTGGCTTAGCTGGATGTTTTCCAGATTGCCATAAAAATCCAAGAGGGATTTGGACACCTCCAGGACTTTTTTGACAGCTAAGAGCTCCGTAATATTGAGGTCCGTATCCAACTCCAAACGACGCATGGCTGGATTGATGTCTGTAGTCTCAGACAGGCTGAAATAGGGATTTTCCACAAAAATCTGCCCCATGTCTGTCAATTCATCAAAGGCCTGCTGGATACGGTTGATGTCCACCATGGGCTCCAGTTGCCGTAATTCGTCCAAGCCCTGGTCTGTCAGCAGATAGGGCTCAATTTTTCGTCTTACCTTGTGAAATTCAAGGGTTTCTAAAATTTTATGATTCATACTTTCCTACTTAGAAAAAGAGTAGGTTGCCCTACCCTGTAATATTACTTAGCCAGACAGCCTTGAAAAAATGAGCCGTCGGAATGTACTGGATTAGCAGATTTGCTAGGAAACTTTTCTGGAGTTGCTCCTGTACAAGGTCCACAGGAATAGTCGCCACCAGGACCAAGACCATTTGCAGAGAAAGCAAGGCCACCACTACCGCAATGGCACCACTGATAAGGTTTGATTGGATTGTATCAGGATTGTAGGCTTCCAAGAGGTGGACAAAGATTCCAACAAAACGCATGATGGCATAGACCAGGAGATAGACTGTCAGAAAGGCCAAGCCTGCATAGAAGACCTGGTCCAAATCAAACAGGTATTTTTCATCAAAATAATAGTTAAAGCTACCCTGGGTTGCATTGGCAAAGGGTACCCATAGATAGAGAATCCCTGACAACTTCTTATAGGTCAAGGCCGCCACCAAGATAGCAAAGAGGCTAGACACACCGTAAAAGCCTTGAAGGACCAGTCCTCGACTATAGCCGATATAAAAACTCCAGGCTAGGAGGATAAGAATTGCAATTGATACCATGTCTACTCCTCAAGCTCATCTAGGTCCAGCAGGGTCACGTTCTTTTTTAAGACCTTTTCTTTCATGGCCGCCAATTCTGCCTCTGTCTTTTCAAAGGCCATCTCGCGGGTCAGCTGGACTGAGAGGGAATTGATAGCCAACAACAAGGCCAGGGTTTCAGGGTCTGCCTTGGGCATTTTCTCCTTGATGGCCTGGTATTTTTCCTGGGCTAGCTTCTCCACTTCCGTCATAAAACGATTGTCATGCTCGGTCGTCAGGGTTAATTGTTTTTCACCAAATGTAAATTTATATCGATTCAGATTTGCCATAGTACACCTCGCTTCCTATTATACCTCAAAATGGCTATTTTCGCCAATTCCTACTATATAGAGTGTTTTCTACGCGCAAAGTCTACAAAGCGGAATTTGTCGATTTTGTGCTTGCTTTCAGTGTATTGGAATTGCTTGGTATCTCCCAGATAGACGCGGGATTTGATGAGGACCAGATAGTCATCTTCATTTTTCATGAGCTCTCGCTCCTCACGGCTGGTCGGCTCAACAGTAATTTCCTTTTGGGCATAGGCAATATCCAGCTTGAGGGTCTTCTCCAGATAATTGTAAATGGAAGATGCAGCAATTTCCTTGGTAATGGTCGGCACAATATCCGCAGACAGGTAGTCAGTATCCACAACCGACACCTTGCCATCAATAGAACGTGTACGGACAACTTTCCAGACCTTGCTATGGGGTTCAAACCC
This sequence comes from Streptococcus sp. A34, assembly GCF_043674115.1. Classification (NCBI taxonomy): domain Bacteria; kingdom Bacillati; phylum Bacillota; class Bacilli; order Lactobacillales; family Streptococcaceae; genus Streptococcus; species Streptococcus sp. A34. The sequence continues at coordinate 25,623 of NZ_JBIMJM010000013.1, forward strand.
AGTCAAATTCGCCAAGTTGCTACTGATAACAATCTGATCCAGGCTGACTACTTCTGTCTTGGTCTCCAGCTGCAAAGACTCAGCCAATTCCTGGTAGGAAGTCAGACCAGAAACAGGGAAATTCAGCATTTCTTGCTTGAGAACTAGGGAACCTCGGCCCTGAACTTTCTGAATCATACCTCTTTCTGTCAACATAGACAGGGCCTTGCGGACAGTATCACGACTGACACCGTAAATTTCTTGCAGGCGCTGCTCGGTCGGCAGACTGGTTTCAGCAGGGTAGGTATTTGTACGGATTTTTTCCTTTAAGTCATTGTAAATTTCCTGGTATTTCTTCATGATGTCTCCTTAATTTGTAGCCACTTTATCATACAACTACTCTAGTATAACAGAAATTTTATGAAATTTTATAAAAAAATGTTAAAAACGCTTGCAATATTTTTTGAAATCGGATACAATGGTCTTTGTTAACAAAATTTGTTCGTACAAATTTTAAAAAAGACATACTTTTGGGAGATGTCTAAAAATATAAGGTGACGGATTCCATAAGCCGTCTAGAAGGAAAAATATATGGGAAAATTTGAAAAAGAAGCCAAACAGCTCCTGGACGCTATTGGCGGCAAAGAAAATGTTAACGCAGTTACTCACTGTGCAACACGGATGCGTTTTGTTCTTGCGGATGACAAAAAAGCAAACGTAAAAGTCATCGAAGATATTCCTGCTGTAAAAGGAACCTTTACAAACGCAGGTCAGTTCCAAGTCATCATCGGTAACGACGTTCCAATCTTCTACAATGACTTTACAGCTGTGTCTGGTATCGAAGGCGTATCAAAAGAAGCTGCTAAGTCAGCCGCTAAAAGTAACCAAAATGCCATCCAACGTGTCATGACCATGCTGGCGGAAATCTTCACACCGATCATTCCTGCCCTTATCGTCGGCGGTTTGATCCTCGGTTTCCGTAACGTCTTGGAAGGCGTACAAATCGAAGCACTTGGTCAAGCTATGAAAGATGGAGAACTCCTCTTTGACGCAAGTGGTAAACCAATCTGGAACACTATCGTTCAAGTATCACCATTCTGGAATGGTGTCAACCACTTCCTCTGGTTGCCAGGTGAAGCCATCTTCCACTTCCTACCAGTAGGTATCACTTGGTCTGTATCTCGTAAAATGGGAACTTCTCAAATCCTTGGTATCGTCCTTGGTATCTGTTTGGTTTCTCCACAGTTGCTCAACGCTTATGCTGTACCTGGTACAGATGCAGCAACCATTGCCAGCGACTGGTCTTGGAACTTCGGTGCATTTAGTATTGCTCGTATCGGTTATCAAGCGCAAGTTATCCCTGCCCTCCTTGCCGGTTTGGCACTGTCTTACCTAGAAATCTTCTGGCGTAAGGTTGTTCCAGAAGTGGTCTCAATGATCTTCGTACCATTCCTATCACTTCTTCCAGCAATTATCTTGGCTCACACTGTCCTTGGTCCTATCGGTTGGACAATCGGGCAATGGTTGTCAACAGTTGTATTAGCTGGTTTGACTGGTCCATTGAAATGGCTCTTTGGTGCGGTATTCGGTGCCCTTTATGCACCGTTCGTAATCACTGGTCTTCACCACATGACAAATGCCATCGATACACAATTGATTGCGGATGCTGGTGGAACTGGTCTCTGGCCAATGATTGCTCTTTCTAACATTGCTCAAGGTTCAGCAGTATTTGCCTACTTCCTCATGAACCGTAAAAATGAAAAAGAAGCGCAAGTTTCTCTTCCTGCAACAATTTCTGCTTACCTTGGTGTTACAGAACCAGCCCTCTTCGGTGTTAACGTGAAATACGTTTACCCATTCGTAGCGGCTATGATCGGTTCAAGTATCGCTGGCCTACTTTCTGTAACCTTCAACATCCAAGCTGCTTCTATCGGTATCGGTGGTCTTCCAGGTATCTTGTCTATCAAGGCTGAATACTGGGGTGCATTCTTTATGACAATGATTGTTGCGATTGTTGTCCCAATGATTTTGACAGCTGTCTTCAAACGTACAGGTGCATTTTCAAAAAAAGAAGAAACTGTTGAAGAAGTTGTAGTCGTAACTGAAACTGTCGTTGAAACTGGTTCTGCTATCGAATTGATCAGCCCCCTAACTGGTCAAGCAAAAGAATTGTCACAGGCAACTGACCCTGTATTCGCATCTGGGGTCATGGGACAAGGTGTCCTTATCGATCCTAGCGAAGGCATCTTAGTTGCACCTGTTGACGGTGAAGTATCTGTCCTCTTCCCTACTAACCACGCTGTTGGTATCACTGCTACAAACGGAGTTGAACTCCTTATGCACGTCGGTATGGATACTGTTGGATTGGAAGGCAAAGGCTTCACAGCTCACGTCAAACAAGGTGACAAGGTAAAAGCTGGCGATAAATTGATCAGCTTTGACATCGATGTCATCAAGGGTGCTGGTCTCGTCGCTGAAACACCAGTTATCGTGACCAACCAAACGGATTTCAATACAGTGGTTCTTGGAAGCCTTCCTCATTCAGTAGAACGTGGCCAAGCAATCTTGAAAGTAACAAAAGCATAAAACAAAAAGTGTAGAGAGTTGGTGACCCCAACTCTTTGCCGTTGATTACATCATTTTTGAGAAAGGAAATGGTACTATCATCATGACCATTGACAAACGTAAAGTCGTCTATCAAATCTACCCCAAATCTTACAAAGACACGACCGGAAATGGTGTCGGGGATTTACGAGGAATTATTGAAAAACTTCCATATCTAAAAGAGCTAGGCATTGATATGATTTGGCTCAATCCCTTCTACCCAAGTCCGCAAAGGGACAACGGCTATGACATTTCTGATTACACAGCTGTCAATCCTGATTTTGGCACCATGGCTGACTTTGAAGAAATGGTGGCTGTCGGTAAAGAGCTGGGTATTGAATTTATGTTGGACATGGTCCTCAATCACTGCTCAACGGAGCATGAATGGTTCCAAAAGGCCCTAGCAGGCGACAAATACTATCAAGATTTCTTTATCCTACGTGACCAGCCAACTGACTGGGTTTCCAAGTTTGGCGGCAATGCCTGGGCACCATTCGGCGATACGGGGAAATATTATCTTCATCTCTTTGATGTGACCCAAGCCGACCTCAACTGGCGAAATCCTCATGTTCGCGACGAACTCTTCAAGGTGGTCAACTTCTGGAAAGACAAGGGGGTCAAAGGCTTCCGCTTCGACGTTATCAACTTGATTGGTAAGGATGAAGTCCTAGAAGATTGCCCAATCAACGACGGCAAGCCAGCCTACACCGACCGCCCGATTACCCACGACTACCTCAAGATGATGAACAATGCCACTTTTGGTAGCGAAAAAGGCTTCATGACCGTTGGGGAAATGTCTGCCACTACCATTGAAAACTGCATTCTCTACACGGCTCCTGAGCGGGAAGAATTGTCCATGGCCTTCAACTTCCACCACTTGAAAGTGGACTACAAGGACGGTCAAAAATGGACCATCATGGACTTCGACTTTGAGGAACTCAAACACCTCTTCCACACTTGGGGTGAAGAAATGTCCGTCGGAAATGGCTGGAACGCCCTTTTCTACAACAACCACGACCAGCCTCGTGCCCTCAATCGCTTTGTCGATGTGGAGAATTTCCGCAAGGAAGGAGCAACCATGCTGGCAGCCTCTATCCACCTGTCACGCGGCACTCCTTACATCTACATGGGCGAGGAAATCGGCATGATTGACCCTGACTACAACAGCATGGACGACTATGTCGATGTGGAGTCTATCAATGCCTATCAGATGCTCTTGGATCAAGGTCACACACCTGAGCAGGCCTTCAAGATTATCCAGGCCAAGTCCCGTGACAATTCCCGCACTCCGATGCAATGGGACGCTTCTGACAATGCAGGCTTCTCAACAGGTACTCCTTGGCTAAAAGCTGGTAAATCGTACAAGACCATAAACGTTGAGACCGAAAAAACAGGCCCAATCTTCACCTTCTACCAAGACTTGATTCGACTTCGTAAGGAATTACCAATCGTGTCTGAAGGGGATTACAAGGCTGCCTACAAGGACAGCGATAAGGTTTACGCCTTTGAGCGCCTCCACGACGGTCAAAAACTCTTGGTCCTCAACAACTTCTTCCCAGAAGAAGTTCAACTAGAGTTGGCAGACGATTACGCACAAGGCAGCATCCTCATTGACAACTACAGCGACACCAAACTCGGAAAAACCATTCGACTGAAACCTTATCAATCCCTTGCCATTTGGGCCGATTAAAGACCAAGACTCGGAAGTTTCTCCCGAGTTTTTTAGTGTTTCTTTGATTGTAATCGCCTTTTGATAAAAAAATAAAGGCTACCAAAAGCATAAATCACAAACAAGATTGTGCCAATCAGAAAGAGGATGTACAGAACATAGGGATGGTTGGACCATAAACGTCAGAACCAATACCACCAGCCAGCGCTGTCCCCAGGTCATCTTACGCTGAAGTAACTAATAGAGAAAATCCTCTCCTGCATTGGTCCGGGTTTCCAGATATTCCTTCCATAAGCCAGATACAAAATTTGGCACAACCAGCCCTCCTCTTATTTTTAAACAGTATATCCTATTTTTGCAATCAAAAACAGAAAAATCGAACCTGTTTCGATTCGATTTCCCGTATTTTTATGGATTGAAAGACACGTGGACATGGTCATAGTGGTTTTCAGTGATACTTCCACGGTCTGGCATCAAGTTCCAGGTATAGGCTGGTCCGTAAATGCTTGGATATGGTGAGTAGAAACGTTGTTTCCAGATGATGTAGGAAATGTTGCGGGCACCCATATTGGCAATGGCATAGTCAGCAACCTGGTCACCGAGGGCTGAGCTCACTGGCACCATGAAATCAATAGCCAATCCCTTGCCGTGGTCTTGGGGATCTCCAGGACGGTATCCTGAGAAAGACGTAATACCGAAAGTATTTGCAACTTCTTCTTTAAATGCTGCAACTTGGGGCTGGAGGCCACTATTGTCATAAACTACCGTAGCAACTGGTGCTGCTGTTTCAACCACTGGAGTCTCTACCACCGGCTCTGCTGCTACAACAGACTCACTTGCTGGCTCCACTACTGGAGTTTCAGCTACTGGCTCTGCCACTGGTGCTTCAACTGGAGCAACCTGTTCTGCTGCTGGAGCTGCCACCGCTTCTGTTGTTTCGGGTATAGAAACTTGGGGCACTTCTACTGTAGCTACCTCGGCTGGAATATCGGCAGGGACTTCTACCTCGTCGAGATGAACAACTGTATCGTCGATGGTCGCCTGGTTTGTCTGCAAATCCACCGTCGCTTGAACAGGCTCTTGATTGGCTGTCTGGGCAGGTGCTTCAATTTCGATTTGGGTCACTTGGTTATTTTGGTCAACTGTCGTGGTCAATACCGTATCTGGGAAAATCAGGTTGACATCTGTAATTTGATTGACCTTGGCTAGGATTTCCATATCCAGATTCATGGCATCAGCAATGGCACTCAAGGTATCGCCATACTTGATGGTGTAAGTGAGTTGGCCCCCTTGATTGACCAATTCAGCGCTAATCTCAGAGACATTGCGTGGTGTCCATTCCAAGGCGGAAATTGTCGGAGCTGCCAGGCCAGTTGCCAAGAGTGACAAGGCTACAGAGGATGCGTAGAACATTTTCTTATTCTCTTTCAGTACAGATCTTTTTCTCTTTCTTTTCATATAAACCGGTTTGTTTGTCTGTTTACGTTTCACAAAACATTCCTTCTTTCTTTTGAGATAGACCTATGATAGCGGAATTTTTTTTGCAAAACAAGCCTTTCCCAGGCTTTTAAACAAGCTGTAAACAAACCAAATTGATTGTCACTTGAGCATTATATTTGTCACAAGATTGTCATAGTGACCTGATATGTGGCACCAAGACTGACTATCTCCTGCCATAAAGAAAAAAGGTTAGACTTCTCCAACCTCTCAAAACCTAGACTAACTACATCTCCTCCGGATACACCAAGCCCCACTCCTCACGCAGTTGAGTCATGATGTCCATGACATCGATCGTGTAGGCCAGATACATCTTATTTTCGAGACCAGAGACGGCGCGCTCCATGTCGGCTACTTCATAAGAAAGAGCTTTAGCAGTGTCACCAGCCTCAATCACTTCCTGCCGACCATCCTCTGTATAGGTAATAACCGCCTTCTGCCCGCGAGGGTATTCATAGAGTTCGATATAACCCTTATCATAAGCAATGGTCCCACGCTTAGGCTGTTTGGCATGGAGACTGAGGGCAATCGTAGCCATCTCACCCGCATCATTGGACAGGAGAATACCGACCTGTTCATCGACACCCGTTGGAGCCAATTTGACCTGGGAAGCGACTTGATTTGGTTTTTCAGTCATGAACCAGCGAACAAAGGACAGGGCATAGACACCGATGTCCAAAAGGGCACCTCCAGCTAAGTTCTTATTGAAAAAGCGGTTGGTCATGTCGTATTCTTTATAGGAGCCAAAATTCATCTGGATCATCTTGAGCGACCCAAGCTTGCCAGATGTGATGACTTCATTCAATTGACGATAGATAGGCATGTGGAAAATAGTCATGGCCTCTGCCAAGATGACCTGGTTTTCCTCCGCCAGTTGAATGGCTTCTGCCAACTCATCCTTATTTAGCGTGATGGACTTTTCACAGAGAACATGCTTGCCCCCAGCCAAGGCCTTACGTAAGTAGTTAATATGGGTATTGTGCGGCGTTGAAATGTAGATAATATCCACTTCTGGATCCTCAAATACCTGATCAATGTCCTCATAGACCTTCTCAATGCCATATTTTTGCGCAAATTCTACACCCTTGTCATAGGTACGGTTGGCAACGGAGTAGATATTCCCTCCCATAGCCTGCAAGGCCTGAACCAATTCGTTGGCAATGACACCTGTTCCCAGAGTCGCCCACTTATATTGAACTTGATTTTCCATCTTAACCTCACTTTCCTATGCATAGTCAAGTTTCTTACTGTGCATACAGGTTCTAAAACTATTATAGTAGATTCTACTCTTTTCCGCACACTCCAAGTCGCATTTATGATACAATAAGAACATGACGACCGCTGTACTTAAAGTGACTGCCTCAGACAAGGCACAGATGCTCCACCACTACGCCCGCTACCAGCAGGCCAGTAAAAATCCTTACATCGAAGCATTTTTCAAACTTCCTGGCGCCAGCCTTTCCATCTACACTTCTGGAAAAGTCGTTTTCCAAGGGGAAATGGCAGAGCAGGAAGCCAGTCGTTGGGGCTATGAGCAGGCTCAGACTGATCAGACCATCTCCGGGCAGAACCTGCCCATGATTGGTACCGATGAGGTTGGAAACGGGTCTTATTTTGGCGGTCTGGCTGTCGTGGCTAGCTACGTCACACCTGATGACCATGCCTTTCTCAAGTTGCTGGGCGTTAATGACTCTAAAAAAATGACAGACCAAAAAATCTGCCAAATCGCCCCTCTCTTAAAAGAGAAAATCCCCCACCAAGCTCTGCTATTGTCCCCGAAAAAATACAACGAGGTCATCGAGCAAGGCTACAATGCCGTATCAGTCAAGGTGGCACTCCACAATCAGGCCATCTACCTGCTACTCCAAAAAGGGGTACAGCCGGAGAAAATCGTCATTGACGCTTTTACATCTAGCCAAAATTATCAGAAATATCTCAAAAAAGAGGCCAATCACTTTGCCAAACCTGTCACCTTGGAAGAAAAGGCTGAGGGCAAATACCTGGCCGTCGCCGTATCATCCATTATCGCACGCGCCATGTTCTTGGAAAATTTGGCTCAACTAGGGGAGCAACTAGACATGAATCTGCCATCCGGCGCCGGCAGCAAGTCCGACCAGGTCGCAGCCAAGATTTTGCAGAGATACGGAATGGCGGGGCTCAGCCAGGCCGCCAAACTCCACTTTGCCAACACACAAAAAGCAGAAAAATTATTGAAATAAGAGGAAACCACATGCGTTCAACTAAAAAAAATTCCCTTGCTCGCTTCCTAGCTGAGTGGGGCATCTTCTCTCTGATTATTATCGGATTCTTGCTCTCACGGCTCTTTATCTGGCAGCCTGTTTCTGTCGATGGACATTCTATGGATCCAACCCTTCATGACAAGGAGCGCTTGATCATGGCGCGCACGACGACCATTGACCGTTTTGACATTGTCGTGGCCAGCGAAGTGGACTCGCAAGGCAAGGAGAAGCTGATTGTCAAGCGGGTTATCGGTATGCCTGGTGACTCCATCCGCTTTGAGAATGACGTTCTCTATATCAATGAAGAGGTGGTGGACGAGCCTTATTTAGCAGAGTACCTGGCAGCCTTTAAAGAGGATAAACTCCAGTCCACCTACTCCTATAATAAGAGCTTCCAAAACCGTGCGGCAGCTGCTACTGCCTTCACACTGGATGCCAATGGCTACCCAAGCCTGTCTTATGTCGTACCTGAAGGACACTACTTTCTCATGGGAGACGACCGCCTAGTTTCTCTAGATAGCCGTAATGTTGGTCCATTCACCAAGGCCAATATCAAGGGAGAAGTCGTTTTCCGCATGTGGCCCCTCAACCGCATTGGTACCGTAAAATAAACTAATTAGGAGTGAGACAGCTGTCCCACTCCCTTTTGATAAGGAAAAATCATGCAAGAAGTATCTTTCACCGGAACTATCGACCGGATTATTTTTGAAAATCCCAGTAATTTTTATAAAATCCTGCTCTTGGAAATCGAGGAGACCAATGCGGATTATGACGACTACGAAATTATTGTGACCGGCACCATCGCAGACGTTATTGAAGGCGAAGATTACCGCTTTTACGGCAACTTGGTTACCCATCCCAAATACGGTCAGCAGCTGCAAATCTCCCGCTACGAACGCAGTAAACCAACTGCCTCTGGACTGGTCAAGTATTTTTCCAGCGACCATTTCAAGGGCATCGGCCGCAAGACGGCTGAGAAAATAGTCCAGCTCTACGGCGAGGATACCATTGATAAAATCCTAGCCGAACCTGAAAAATTGACCCAGATTACAGGATTGTCCAGCAAAAATCGGCAGGCTTTTGTGGAAAAACTCCGCCTCAACTACGGCACAGAGATGATTTTGTCCAAACTAGCCGAATACGGCATTCCCAACAAACTCGCCTTTCAAATCCAAGACCAGTACAAGGAGAAAACTCTGCAAATCATCGAGGAAAATCCCTACCAGCTGGTCGAAGATGTCCAAGGAATGGGCTTTACCATTGCCGATAAAATCGCTGAAAATCTGGGCATCGAGAGCGACTCACCACAACGTTTCCGAGCCGGCATGCTCTATTGCCTGCTCCAGCGCTCTATGGAGACGGGCGACACTTATGTCGAGGCGCGTGATTTGCTAGAGGCCAGCATTGACGTGCTGGAAAAATCCCGCCATGTCGAGTTGGACCCGGCTGCCGTAGCGCAGGAATTGACCGGTCTCATTAATGACGGCAAGGTCCAGCAAGCAGGCACCAAAATTTTTGACAACAGTCTCTACTTTGCTGAGGAAGGTATTCACAAGAACCTCAGCCGCCTCATGGGCAAAAATGGTTTCAAGCCCTTCCCACGCAAGGACGTCGAGACTGCCATTGCAGAGCTGGAAAGCATGTCATCACTGACCTACGATGCTATTCAGAAAGAGGCTATTGTCCGAGCTATTACCAATCCGCTCTTTATCCTAACTGGCGGACCCGGCACAGGCAAGACCACAGTCATCAACGGTATCATCGCGGTCTATGCTATCTTGCACAAGATTGATTTGACGAAAAGCCGTGACGAATGTCCTGTCCTCTTAGCTGCTCCAACCGGCCGAGCCGCCCGTCGGATGAATGAATTGACCGGCCTGCCAGCTGCGACCATCCACCGCCATCTGGGCTTGGTTGAAGGTCAAGAAGAATCCTACCGCGATGATTATCTGGATGCGGAATTTATCATCGTCGATGAATTTTCTATGGTCGATACTTGGTTGGCCAACCAGCTCTTCCAGAATATTTCCTCTCAGACGCAGGTCCTCATTGTCGGAGATGCGGAGCAATTGCCATCGGTCAGCCCCGGTCAGGTCCTGGCAGACCTGCTCAAGATTAAAAAATTGCCCAGCCTAACGCTGGAGAAAATCTACCGCCAGTCCGACGACTCGACCATTGTCACTCTTGCCAGTCAAATCCGGCAAGGCAGCCTTCCAGCTGATTTCCGTGAGAAAAAGGCAGACCGGTCTTATTTCGAGGCGCAAAACGAACAAATCCCTGCCCTGATTGAACGCATTGTCGGCGCAGCTATCAAGTCCGGTATCCCTGCAAACGAAGTCCAAATCCTCGCTCCCATGTACCGAGGAGCAGCAGGCATTGACCAGCTCAATATCATGACCCAAAACCTACTCAACCCAAAAAGCGAGGGGCAATTGGAATTTGCTCATAACGACCAGATTTTCCGCCAGGGCGACCGAGTCATCCACTTGGTCAACGACGCTGAAAGCAATGTCTTTAATGGCGACTTGGGCTACATCACCGACCTCTTGCCTGCCAAGTACACCGACAGCAAACAGGACGAGATTTCTATCAATTTCGACGGTAGCGAAGTGACCTACCCCCGCAATGAGTGGTACAAGATCACTCTGGCCTATGCCATGTCCATCCACAAGTCTCAGGGGAGCGAGTTTCAGGTGGTCATTCTGCCCATCACCCGCACCAGCCACCGCATGCTCCAGCGCAATCTGATCTACACGGCCATCACCCGCTCCAAGAGTAAGCTTATCCTTCTCGGCGAAATCTCCGCCTTTGACTACGCGGTCAAGAATGCCGGTACCCTGCGCAAAACCTATCTGGTTCCCCGTTTCCAAGGGGATTTTGAAGAAAAGGCAGAGCAGCCAGAGCAAGTATCGTCTAGTAAACCTACAAAGGCCACCCAGACCATCTCGTCTGAACAGCCCGCACCAACCAAAGTGCCTGAGGAAAAAACTGTATCTGCACCCAGCCAACTTTCCCTACTGTACCAAGAACCTGTGGAAAACACCCCCATCCAGCCCACTAGCTACATTCTGAACGAAAAAAATATCCTCACCATTGACCCCATGATTGGCCTGACCGATGAAGATATTGCTCTATTTTTCAAATAAATCGACTTTTGTTACAAAAATATTACAAATGTTACAAAATTGTGTTGACACCATCCTTCTGTTTTGCTATACTAAAATCAAACAGGAGGATTTTTATATGAAAAAGAAAATAACAAACGGTATTCTACTCTTATCTGCAGCTATTTTATTAACAGCCTGTGAAAAAGAAACTACCCCAGCTACATCCACTAAGACCAGTGAGAAAACAGAACAAACCAGCTCTAGTAAAAAAGCTACAGACAATTCCACTAAGAAAGAAACTGATACAAGCTCTAGCCAAGCAACCGAATCTAGTGCTGCAACAACTACTTCATCGCAAGCAACAAGTAGCTCATCTTCAAGCCAGACCAAGCAAGAAGAAACTGCTAGCCAGCCTAGCTCAACAACTATGACAGGGGACCAGCTATTGGCCTTACCATCAGTGGCTCTTCCGACAGAACTTGTCGGTACTTGGACAGGCACTAGTCCACAAGCACGTATGGTCGAGGTGACCGTCGCAGCTGATGGGACTTTCACTGTTACTCAGGACTTCCGTCAAAGCGAAGATGAGGAAGTAACCGACTGGAATGTTCAACACCGGACTGCTGTCATTACAGACTTGATTTCACCTAAACCAAACCATTACCTAGTTCGCAAGTCGACAGGAGACGGAGCAGCTTTACTTCCTGGTGTAACAGGCATTGGTGGTGCTGGAGGTCAACTCTTGCCAGGCTTCATTCTAGAAAATGGACAATACAAGGTTATTATGCAAGGTGTTTCAACCAATCCTGAATTTCCAACAACTATTGATTTAACTGCACCTGCTCAAATAATGGCTACCCTGAATAAAGAACAATAAGCCTACCAACTAAGCTCGACGATAACCGTCGGGCTTTTTTCTATAAAAAAAAACTAGGCCTAAACCTAGTTTCCATTGCTTGTTTCTTCGGAAGTTTCTGTTGCCTCTGGCGCCGGGACTTCTTTGGCCGGATTCATATTGACCCTGTGCCACTCGTTGATGACGTAGGCGAGGGCGACCACTTGATTGTAACCCATAGGATCGATTTCGGTATCGTCCTCAGATGCGCCACCAAAATAAGCTGTATAAAGGGCAATGCTGTAAGGTGTTTCCTCCATAACAATGGCATCCAGATTGAGGGCTTCACGGACATAGCCGGGTTTTTGGTAGACGGTCACCCCGTGAACATACTCTTCAAACCAAGTTCCCGGAAAGGCATCATCTAGGTACTTCATCAGGTCTGCGTATTTGTCCTGATGCTGATAAAGGTAATCCAAGACCTGCGAATAGTAGCTCGTTGTCGTCTGATTGCCATTAGCAGAAATAGTTGGCACGTCAGGATTTTTCGATTTACCATAGCGGCCAAACATGGTGTAGGCCTTGTCCATACCACCGATGCGCTCCGCCAAGGCATAGGCTGGAGTATTTTCAGACACTACAATGGAGCCGTATTGCATATCTGCGATTGTCATCATCCCATTATAATTGGCAACATAGGCGTCATGCTCAGGCTTGTATTCATAAGTTGTGCCGGTAATATCGTAAGCCTCTGTCGCTGAAACTTCACCTTTTTCCACCGCATCTACCACCAACATATTGAGGGGTAACTTATAGGTGGAGCCAGCTGTCATAGGCTGGGTATCGTTCATGGAGAAGACTTCATTGGTTTTGAGATTCTTATAGGTAAAGGCCACCTGTGATGGGTCCAATCCCTGCTCCAAGAGATAGGCCTTGACCGTATCTTCTAAACTCAGATTAGGATAATCATAATAGAGATAGAGACTGTTCATGTAAGCCAAATCTTCCTGCATGACCAAGTCTTTGGCCTCCTGAGACTTATGAACAGGCTTGACTACTTCTTTTTTGGTTTCTGTTTCCCTTGATCCACTCGCCGCTGCTTGGTTGGAAGAATCGGCTTTACCTATCCCTTTCTTGGTCGAATCCAGATTGAAAAGGGCAACCATACCAAGCGTAAGGAGGACTAGTAAACCTAGAGCGATAGGAATGTAGTCTGTCCAAACCTGCTTTTTACCATGCCGCGACCCACGTTTTTTTCTTCTTTTTGGCAATTTCCAAAATGAAAGAAATTTATCCACAGTCGGTTTGACAACTCCCTTAATCCTGTCTGTGGTTGGAAGAAGACGCTTTTCTGCAAGTCTTCCTGGTACAATCCGCTTCTCTCTAGACTGATCTAGCGCAACCGTTCTTGGGAAACGCTGATGAATCTGACCACGATTTCTCTTAGATGGAACTCTTCGGGGATATTTTCGCTTGGCAGACTTGGTCCAAACCTGTCGCCGAGATTTTCTTTGCTCATTCTCTCTTGTCATAACTCTACTAGTATAGCTGATTTACTTGGTCAAAACAAGCATTTATCATTGAAAAAGAGCTGATATAAGAAATTTTATAGTATCAGGCAAGCAAAAAAAAGGCGATAGGCAGCCATCCACCAATGGAAAACTACCTTATCCGCCTTTTTATAAACAGATTCTATCTCTTCACCAAGGTCTTACGAATATCGAGGGCAACTGCCACCACGATAACGATACCTTGGATGACGTTGGTCATATCTGGTGTGACACCCAGGTAGGTCAAGCAGACCTTAAGGAGCTCAAAGACGAATACCCCTAAGAGAATGCCCGGAACGGTACCCTGACCACCGGCCGTTGAAACGCCACCGATTGTCGCTGAGGCAATGGCATCCAGCTCGTAACCCATACCTGCACCCGCACCAGCAGAACCTGTCTTGGCTGACAGAAGGAAACCTGCCAATCCGTAGAGCAGACCTGCTAGAAGGAAGATCTTGATTTTGGACATGCGGACATTGACACCAGACACCTCAGCCGCATTTTCATTACCCCCGATAGCGTACATGTACTTACCATAGCGAGTCTTATTGTAGAGCACCCACATAGCCAGGCCGACCAGACCTGCGATAATGGTAATGTAAGGGATAAAGCCGAAGAGCTTGCCTTGCCCAATCGCTACAAACTCATCCTTAAAGGTACCAATCGGCTTAGACTGGGAATAAATCAAGACAAAACCATAGGTCATGATTTGGGTACCCAGTGTAGCCAAAAATGGCGGCACACTGAGGAAGGAAATAATAGCACCATTGAGCAGACCGAGAACAGCTCCCACCGCTAAGGCTGCCAAGAGAGGGACAACAATCGGTAAATCCGGCAAATTTGGGAAGAATTTCTGGGCGAAATCAGGACGCTGCACCAGAGTTGCTGTGATGATAGCTGTCAGACCGACGATACGACCAGCTGACAGGTCAGTACCACGGATAATCAAACAGCCCGACACACCCAGGGCAATGATGAAACGAACAGAGGTATTGGCCATGATGTTGGCCGCGTTCCCCAGGGTAAAGAAGTTGTTTTGGGTCAATCCTGTATAGAGAATCATAGCCGCTACCACGATGTACATGGAGTTCTTGGTTAGAAATTCTCCTAGATTAAAGGATTGAGTGGCTTTTGTTTCTAATTTAGGCATTGTCATCTCCTCCTTGATTGCCAGTCATAAATTTAGTTGCCAGTTGCATCACAGCCTCCTGGGTTGCCTCTTCCTTATCCAAGAAACCAGAAATCCGTCCTTCACACATGACCATGATGCGGTCAGACACGCCCAGAAGTTCAGACATCTCAGATGTAATCATGATAATGGACTTACCTTCGGCAGCCAGATTGTTGATGATTTGGTAGATTTCGTACTTGGCACCAACGTCGATACCACGGGTCGGTTCGTCCAGGATGAGAATATCTGGGTCATTGGCCAACCAGCGGGCCAGGATAACTTTTTGTTGGTTACCACCTGACAGGCTTTCGATGTGGGTCTTGGTCGACGGTGTCTTGACGCGCAGACGATCAACATTGTGATCAACAACATTCTTAATCTTTTTGTCATCTAAGAGACCGAAGGCACCCAGGTATTGGTTGAGAGAAGCTACAGCGGCATTATCAGAGACCGATAGAACGCCGAAGATACCGTTGAAACGCCGGTCTTCTGTTACCAGGGCAATCTTATTGGCAATGGCTGTGGCTGGATTTTTAATCTTGACTTCCTTGCCCTTGATGTAAATCTTACCTTGTTTGAGGGCCCGAATACCGTAAAGGGCCTCCATAAGCTCGGTCCGTTGGGCACCGACCAGGCCACCAATCCCAAGCACTTCACCTTTTTTGAGGTCAAAGCTGGCTTGCTTGAAGGATAGAGGATTTGGCGAGGTCATCTCTTCTAAATGAAGAACGACTTCCTCCTCAACCTTGTTGGTCTTAGGTGGAAAGAGGCTGGTCAATTCCCGACCAACCATGGCCTGGATGATCTTAGCCGTCGTCATCTCAGCAGCTGGCCAGGTACCAACGTACTGACCATCCCGCATGACTGTGATGTCATCTGAAATCCTCAAAATCTCATCCATCTTATGGGAAATGTAGATAATCCCAATGTTTTTGGCCTTAAGCTGAGCAATAATTTCAAAAAGTTTCTCCACTTCTGAGCTAGTCAGAGAGGAAGTTGGTTCGTCCATGATGACAACCTTGGCATTATGCGAAATGGCCTTAGCAATCTCCACCGATTGCATCTGTGATACAGTCAGGGCATTAAGCAAGGTTTTGGGGTCCATGTAAAGACCAACTTCTTCCAGTAAAGCCCTTGTATCCTGGTTCATCTTGGCATGGTCAACTAGATTGAACTTGCCCAGAGGGTAATTGCCTAAAAAGACATTTTCAGCGATGGTCATCATGCGGATGGGCTGCAATTCCTGGTGGATCATGGACACACCTGCATCAATGGCCTCTTTGGAATCCTTGAAATCCACTTCCTTGCCATCAAAGATGATAGTGCCACCATCTCGATGGTAAATTCCAAACAAGCATTTCATGAGGGTGGATTTGCCTGCACCATTTTCACCCATCAGGGCATGAACGGTTCCCGGACGGAGCTTGAAAGTCACATCGTCCAAGGCCTTAACACCCGGAAATGTCTTGGTAATATGTTTCATTTCTAAAATATATTCACTCATTCTCCTAGGTCTCCTTTTCAAAAAATAAGAACCTACATTCACAAGTAAGGCACATTTAGATAAGAGATAGCTTCTTGCTAATCAAGGCCGTTTTTCACTGGAATACTGGCTGTATTCCAGTGAAAAACGAACGATGAGTGGCAGAAAATTGGCCTTAGCTAAAAGTGCCGGGTTGCGAATACAGGTTCTAAGTTCTCACTATACTAATCAGGACCATTGTTACTGGATATCATAGAATAGTGAGAACGCACTGTCGTTTACCAAAATTGATTACACTAGTTAGTTTGCTTATTTATCGGCATCACGTTTTGCATAACGCTCTTTGATTTCGTCGATGGTTTCTTTTCTAGCTTCTGCTTCTTTGAGTTCAGCATCTTCTGCTTTTGTAACTTTCACATAGTTAACCCAGTAGTAAGGTGAAACGTCTTTACCACTCATCAACTCAACTGCGATATTTGCTGCGGTGTGAGATTGGTTGAAGTGGTCGTTCAATACTGTACCTGTCAACTCGCCTTTACCAAGAAGTTCCATAGCATCTGGAATAGCATCTACACCGACTACTAGGATATCTTTACCAACTGTACGGCCAGCAGCCTTGATAGCTGTTACCGCACCGACAGCCATACCATCATTGTTAGCAAATACAACTTCCAATTTGTCGCCGAATTGTTCCAAAGCAGCTGCAGTCACTTCTTGACCTTTAGCAGTATCCCAGTTTGCAAGATATGGTTCAGCCAAGGCTTCGCGTTTGATACCTGCGTCGTCAAGAGCTTTGACAGAGTAGGTAGTACGTTGTTGAGCATCTACGTTAGCTGGGTCACCGAAGAGAGTAATATAGGTCACAGTACCGTCACCGTTGATATCCCCTTTAGAATCAGTTGCTGCGATGATTTCGCCTTGATAAGTACCTGATTGAGTTGCATCAGCACCGACATAGGCAGTCTTACCAGGCCAGATTTCCAACTCAGCTACTTCAGGCTCGCGATTGATGAAGACAACAGGGATATTTGCAGCTTTTGCTGAGTTAATGATGGTACCTGCCGCTGTTGGGTCAACCAAGTTTGCAAGGATAATATCTTTACCTTGAGCGATAAAGTTATTGATTTGCTCTGTCTGGGTAGCCTGGTCTTGCTTACCATCCTGGATATCCAAGTTATAGGTATTACCAGTTTCTTCGCCTAATTTTTTGAAATATGCGTCCAATTCTTCACGATAGAGTGTCATGAAGTTATCGTTAAATTGATAGATAGCAACGCCGACTTCAAAGGTTTCTCCAGTTCCACCTGAACCTCCGTCAGAATCTGAACCCGAATTTTGAGCTGCCTGGCCACAAGCAACCAAAACCAAACCTACAAAAGCAATTGCTAAAAATTTCAATACTTTTTTCATTCCCTATTCCTTTCTATTTATGAGAAGCACAAACCTGTATTGCAAGCAATTTTTGTAAACGTTTTCTTGTATATCAATATAGTAAACTTATTGGCTTTTTTGTCAATAGTTTTTTACCATTATCGATATATTTATTTTTTCTGAAAATTTTCGAAAGTTCTATAATGAAGTTAGCCACCTTACCTTAGTCAAGAATTAGATGTTTCACTATGTTTGAGTAAGTTGAT
>NZ_JBIMJM010000014.1:0-40146 GCF_043674115.1 Streptococcus sp. A34
AGAACAGACAGCTGAACCAGTTGAAACAGCTGTTTTTTGGCTAGGTTGGGGTGGCTAACTTCATTATAGAACTTTCGCTTGTCTTTTTATCTTACAACTCAACTGTCGCAACTTGGCTATCTTGACTGACCTGTCCAAGATTTTCAAGGCTGACAGATTTGATTTCTGCAGTGTTTGTGAAGGCAACGACGATAGTTGTTTCACGTCCTGCTGAGCGAATGGCTTCCAAATCTGCGACAAGGAGCAAGTCGCCTGCTTCAACGCGTTGACCATCTGTAACCTTAGTTGAGAATGGAGCACCGTTTAGAGCAACCGTATCTAGGCCAACGTGCACCAAGACTTCTACACCCTTGTCAGACAAAATACCGACAGCGTGTTTGGTTGGGAAGACACTGGTTACAATACCTGAAACTGGTGCATAAACATTGCCGGAGCTAGGCTCAACTGCATAACCGTCACCCATCATTTTTTGTGAGAAGACTGGATCTTTCACTTCTGTGATGGCAATGACTTGCCCTTCAGCAACAGAGTAAACTGTCTCCGTCACACCCTTGAATTGTGCTTCCTCCACTACTGTTTCACTTGCAACAATTTCCGTACGAGGAATAGCTACGCCAGATTCTAGTAAGTCTTGAATGTCTGATTTGAGAACATCTGCTTTTGGTCCGTAGACTGCTTGAACACCTGAGTCTTTGATAATCAAGCCCATAGCACCCGCCTGTTTCCAAGCATTTTCATCTCCAACCTGTGCCACATCTTTGACACTTACGCGAAGACGAGTCATGCAAGCATCCACATCTGCGATATTATCACGACCACCAAGCAAGTTGATGATTTGTACCACTTGTGAACTAGCATCCGCAGTATCTACGTTTGAATTTGAAACCACATCTGTTGTTTCTGTATCATAGTTACCATTGCGTCCAGCTGTTGCTAGGTTGAATTTTTGAATCATGAAGTTGGCAATGAAGTACATTGCAACTGCAAAGAGGGCTGTTACCCAGATAAAGTTGAAAGCATCCATACCGATACCAGCTTTAATCGCCATCGGTGTACGTGTAAGGAATTCGATATTACCAAATGAGTGCATACGCAAATTGACAATATCCGCCATAGCAAAAGCAGCACCTTGTACAAAAGCATAAACGACATAGAGTGGCATTGCTGCAAACATGAACATAAACTCAATTGGTTCTGTTACACCTGTCAAAAAGACGGCTGCAGCAGATGAAAGGAACATACCACGATATTTTTTCTTCTTATCCTCATCAACATTGCGGTACATAGCAAGGGTCAAGCCCATGAGAATACCAGAGGAACCAATCATTTGACCTACTTTAAAGCGAGCAGGAGTTACATTAGCAAGCAAGTCATTGTACTGAGCCATATCGCCAGCGTCTTTGAGGTTGATCAAGTCAGTAATCCAAGCCAACCAAAGCGGATCTTGACCAAATACCTGTGTACCTGCTTGAGCACCTGTCAAGATGTCATAGGTCCCACCAAGTGATGTATAGTTCATTGGAATGGTCAACATGTGGTGAAGACCAAATGGAAGAAGCAAACGTTCCAAGGTACCATAAACGAATGGAGCTACAATAGGAGCTGTGTCTTGTGATGTTGCAATCCATTTACCAAAACTGTTAATACCAGTTTGTACAAGAGGCCAGAAGATTGCCAAACCAAGCGCTACAAGAACTGAGCGATAGATAACCACAAATGGTACGAAGCGTTTGCCGTTAAAGAAGGTCAATACATCTGGCAACTTGCGATAGTTGTAGTATTTGTTGTAAGCAGTCGCACCAACAAAACCAGCAATAATCCCTACAAAGACACCCATGTTCAAAGCAGGCTGACCAAGGATATTGACAAAGTATCCAGATACTGGAATTTCTGTCCCAAAGACTGTGCTAACAGTCGCAGTCGCATCTGCCAACATATCAGTAGTTACACCGAAGAAGTGACCGGTAATCAAGTTAATGAGGATAAAGGCAAGACCTGCTGAGAAAGCACCGCCAGCTTTTTCCTTAGCCCAGCTACCACCGATTGCCAAGGCAAAGAGCAAGTGAAGGTTTCCGATAATCCCCCAACCGATTTGGGCAATGATATTCCCAATACGAATGAGCAATTCTGATTCAGGACTGATTAGTGGAATCGAGTTTCCGATAGAAACCATCAGACCTGCCGCCGGCATAACGGCGATCACTACCATCAAACATTTACCGAATTTTTGCCAAAATTCGAAACTAAGAAATTTTTTCATATGTTTCTCCTAAATTTTTCTTGGTCAGTTGACCTTTAAATACTAATGTTAACTTCCACACCAAAGTGGTCTGAAATAATGGGAAGATTATCTCCATTGAAAATCACACGACTGGATTGAACCTGTCTTTTCTGATTTAAGAACACATAGTCCAGACGTTTTTCCTGACTATGACCTGCCCACCCATCAATGGCTTTTTCAACGGTGATTCCCCTATCCTTTTTCTCAGCCAAATCATAACTATCATATAAACCTAAGTCCTTGATTGCTTGATAGGCTTGTGGATTTGACAGGGCATCCGTATTGAAATCTCCCATTAGAATTTTCAAACGTCCCGAACTTGTCCGTTCCACAATCGAGCGAATATTCTCTAACTGATTTTCTTCTTTACTGTCAGGAAGATTGATATGACAAGAATAAATGTCAATCCATTCCTTCTCGTGCAAGACTGTCAAACCGATGATTTTTCTAGATAAGATTGATGTCAGGTCTTGGTTCTGACTACAGTAGAAGGCATCTACTTCATAGACAGGTAGTTTAGTCAAGAAGGCAATTCCTTCATCATATCTATCGTAACCAATATGGGAATTGGACCAGAAATAAGAATAGTCTGCTACTCCAAGCTCTTTCAGCTTTTCAAGCAAAACCAAACCATAATTGTCTTGGCGTAAGTCTTTGGTCACCAAGGGACTTGTCATTAGCTGATTGACTTCCTGAAGAGCGATCACATCATATTGCTTTTGGGCAATGGTCTGAGCTAAAATATCCAATTTTTCATGCTGGTCATCTTCTAGCCAGGCATGAACATTGACTGTTAGTAATTTCATATCTCTCCTTTCTATTTACTTCGTTAAACCTTTTCAACTTGTAGCCTTATTATAACGTAAACGTTTTCACTTGTCAATACTTTTACGGAATAATTTAAAATGTTTTACGTAAAAGTTTATCTGGACTTAGAATACTGACCTTTGGCATTTTTTATGATATACTAGCGATAAATAGCAAGCTAGGAAGTTACCCCCCAATGAGTAAATACAAGAAAGTCTATGCTGATATCAAGGAAAAAATTGAACAAAATATCTGGCAGGCCAATCAAGAGATGCCAACCGAAAATGAGCTAATGGATATCTACTCCTATTCCAAGGATACTATCCGCAAGGCCCTATCACTGTTGGAGATGGATGGCTATATCCAAAAACGTCAGGGACGAAACTCGATTATTTTGGACCATAACCTGGTCAGAAAACCATTTGTGTCCGAATTGAAGACCGTCAGCGAACTCAACCGCTCTGCCCACCATCAAGTCCAGACCGAATTGACCAATCTCTATATTGTCCAAGGTCAACCAGAGGTCATGAAGGAATTGGAAGTGGATGAAAAAACTGATCTCTACCGTGTCAGCCGCGTTCGGACTATCGACGGTGAGCGATTAGAGTATGAGATTTCCTACTTTGACCGCAGGATTGTTCCCTATCTCAGCAAGGAAATCGCTGAAAAATCGATTTATCAGTATTTGGAAAACGACCTTGGCTTAGAAATTTCCCATTCCCGCCGAGAAATTTCCTTCCGCTTTGCGACAGAAGAAGAAAAAAGCCTGCTAGACCTGGCAGGCTACGACATGGTGATCTCCGTTACCAGTACCACCTATTTAGCAGACGGCCGTCCCTTCCAGTACGGAACCATCACCTACCGACCAGATAAGGTTACCTTTGTTTCAATGGCCAAACGGTGATCAACCCATTCTCTCTATTCAACCCAGTGTATAGGCACTGGGTTTTCTTGTGTCGTGAGCGCTAAAAAAGACAAACACCGAAACGATGTTTGTCCTTATTACACCTTGAGCATTTTACTTTCAAGGAGTGATATCAGACTTCACTGCCTTTCTGATAAGCTCAGCTTCTTTTCTTTTTCAAAGCAGCCAAGGATGCCAAGCCGGTCAAACCTAGCAACAAGAAGGAAATATTTTGACTGTCACCAGTATTTGGCAGGACTGGTTGAGTTGTTGTAGTTTCCATTTTCTTGCTTTCTTCCTCAGCAGAAACAGTAGACTCAGTAGAAACCTCGTCCTTGTTTGAGTCCTTGTTAGATTCGGCCGTCTGGTCCTTAACGTCTTTATCTATCGGAGTCGTTGTAACCACCTTGCTATCAGAAGTAACTAAAACCGTCAGCCCTTGATAAGCTGCTTGCCCCAGGCTAAAGATTCGTCCAAGCTGGTCAACCAGCTCCACAAATAGAATCGGTGCAACTGACCCACTTGTCTTAGCCTTGAGACTCAATGCAATAGATGATAAATCACCAGCTTCTTTTTCAACCACAAAGGTATTCCCTTCAAGCTTGATTCCCTCTGAAAGAACTCCATCTACTAGAGCCGGATCAAAGTGTAAACGAATTTGGTAAGTACCTTTTTCAATGCCTTTGAGATCGCCCAACTCTAGTGTCACAGGGAATTCCTGACCAATTTTAGCTGCTTCCGGAAGAACGGCTAAAATTCCTTTGGCAGGCTCATCATAACTCAATCCAAAACCAATTGGGTAGGCAACCTGGTCTGTACTGAGCAATCCATCCTTAATCAGAGGTATGTCTACAGGCAAGCTACCCTTGTGTGGTAGGCCGGCAAAGATAACTTCTACCCCAGCTGGAATATTTGGACCGAACGCATTATCTGGTCGGAGAGCCTCCGTTGGATCCATTCCCTTGTTACCATAGACTGCTACAATTGCCTTAGCAGCTGGATAGTTAGCAACATCATAAGGTTTGGAAATACTCATGACAACAACTAGCTTACCTTGGCTATTAGCGTAATCTACAACCTCAGTAGGAACCCTGGTCAACCAATGGTCACTAGCCAAATGAGATTCACGTCCAATTTCCGACACAAGGATAATATGACTCGCTTTGTCTAAACTTTCTTTCAAGCTTTCCGAACTAGATTCCGCATTGTATCTGACAGTTTCAAATGTAACATCTGCTGGTATAATACCATCCGCCTGCAAGCGTCTCATTCCCAAATCAAGGCCAGGAAGTTCGTTATTATAGGCACCCAATAATAAGACATGGTCACCAGCAGTCAACTTAAATGGCAAGATAGTATCATCGTTCTTAACCACCGTTACCGCGCTGGCGGCAATTTGTCTTTCCAGGTCTCTATTCAAATCAGATCCTACCGCCTGGTTGGCTGCCTCTGCAGTTCTTGCCGCCAAGTCAAAGTCCAATACGCCGCGTTTTGCTTTCAAACGTAAAATCCGTCGAACAGAATCATCCAGCATGCCTTCTGTAATGTGTCCCTGCGCCACTGCAGCTTCGATGTCATCAATAATAGCATCGATTTTAGCTAAATCAAGCTTGTTTCTCAAAACTGTTGGCATCAAGACAATATCCACACCTGCTTGTATGGCCATGATCGCTGCTTCGGATTCCCCAAAGTTTTGAGAAATGGCGTCCATACCCATAGCATCCGTAACAATAATTCCATCATAGCCATACTGATTGCGGACAATGCCTGTCAAAATATCATCAGACAGGGTAGCAGGAATATGAATTTCTTCGCCAGATTTTTTAGAAACATAGGTATCTTTCTCAATCTGTGGGTATTGGATATGAGCTGTCATAATCATGTCCACTCCGCCATCCATGGCAGCTTTAAACGGAGCTAATTCTAAGGCTGCCAATTCTTCCATTGACTTATCTACCAGAGGAAGACCTGTATGAGAGTCGGTTGCGGTGTCCCCATGGCCTGGGAAATGCTTAGCTGCTACAGCCACATTATGGGCCTGAATTCCCTGCATCAAAGGAATTCCTAGGGAGGCAACAAGTTCAGGATTAGATGAGAAGGAACGCAGACCGATAACAGGGTTTTGAGGATTATTATTTGTATCCAATACCGGCGCAAAATCCACATTGACACCCAAAGCAGATAATTCCCTACCGATAATCTCACCAGCCTGTCTAGCTAACTCTGGATCACGGGTGGCACCCAATGCCATATTCCCTGGTAGGGCCGTACCTGAACCCAGACGATAAACAATTCCCCCTTCCTGGTCAATAGCAATCAAGAGAGGGATATTCCCATTCTGAGCCTTATTTCCAACTGCAGCTGCTTGCATATCCTGTGTAAGATTGAGGGTTTGTTCCGTTTCCTTTACGTTTTCCGCAAAGAGGATAACGCCACCAAAATCGTACCCATCAATCGCTTCTGCAATTTCTTCATTAACAACCGTCAGGTCGCTCACCACTTCGCTACCTTCCGTCTGCCACTTACGAAAATCCGGCATCAACATCTGCGTGATTTTTTGCCGTGTAGACATGTCGTCAATCATGCTAGTGATTTGCGTCTCTGCATCTACAGCTTGTTCACCAGTGTTAAGCTCCTCACTAGCTGGAGTTGCAGATAAGTCTGTGGAACTGGCAATCGGTGCATTCACAGCTTCAAGACTGGTGCCTGTTTCTGGTGAAACAGGTTCCGTATTGGCCTTGACTGTAGCCCATGGACTTGTCGCCATAGCAAGCGCAAGACCTGCTAAGTACAAATAGCTATGCTTTTTCATAGTTACCTCCATTTTTTGTTTTTTATATTATTATACAAAAACATCCGCTACCTGTAAACGTTTACCGCCTGACTGTTGACATTCTCTACTAGTTTTTTTCTCCATTCGACAAAATGAAAAACCAGTTGTACAAATACGAACAACTGGTTTTATCACTATAGACTTATCTTACTCATTCAACCATTGGTCAACCGTTTCGCGGTTGACATCAATCCATTTTTGAGCGGCATCGTCAGGAGACATCCCCTCATTCATATCCAAAAGAATGGACTCCATATCCTCAGAGGTCCAGTGGAAATTATCCACAATTTGGTACAATTGAGGCATATCCTCTTGTAGACCTTTCCGTGCAATCGTATGGATATTTTCTGTCGAACCAAATGAACCTTCTGGGTCGTCCAAGTATTTCAAGTCATATTTGGAGAACATCCAGTGCGGAGACCAGCCCGTTACGATGATTTCGTCTTGGTTGGCAATCGCTTTTTCTAAAGCGGTTGTCATGGCACCTGTAGAGGCCTTGGTCAATTCCCAACCAGACAAGTTTCCATAGTCTTGCAGGGCATTTTCAGCCGCCTCCATAATTCCAGCACCGGGCTCAATCCCTGTGATAGTTGTGGTCGCCTGATTAGACAGGTCCGCAATGCTAGTCACATCCATATAGGCTGGGACAACCAATCCGAGCTTAGTCCCTTCCATATTTGGTCCCAAATCATCTAATTGGTTCTTATGTTTGTCATAGAGCGACGCCTGTGTGACCGGCAACCAAGGACTGACTGAGAAATCCGAGTCCCCGTTTGCAACTGACTGCCACATGACGGCATTATCCAGCGGTACCATTTTTACGTGGTAGCCCGCCTCTTCCAAGACCTTGGCAATGACAGTTGTCGACGCCACCTCAGTATCCCAC
This sequence comes from Streptococcus sp. A34, assembly GCF_043674115.1. Lineage (NCBI taxonomy): Bacteria > Bacillati > Bacillota > Bacilli > Lactobacillales > Streptococcaceae > Streptococcus > Streptococcus sp. A34. The sequence continues at coordinate 7,712 of NZ_JBIMJM010000014.1, forward strand.
TGAGTATGGGAAATGGTCACCGTCTGTCCCTGCTCTGTATTTCCAGAAGTCAAGGCTAGGAAGCTTCGTCCCAAAGCTGCTCCGACAAATACCAGCAAGGCCGCTAGAGCGATGCACTTGTTGGTTGACGATTTTTGTCCAATTTCACGTTTGGCATTGAAAGCCTGAGTGACACGGTCAAGGATAATCGCTAAGATAACCAAGGAAATACCAGATACAAATCCATTCCCGATGTCCGCCTTCTGAAGGGCAGACAGGACTTCACGACCCAGACCTGGCGCCCCGATCATAGAACCAGTAACCACCATGGACAGGGCCAACATCATGGTCTGATTGACACCAGCCATAATGGTATTTTTAGCCAAGGGCAATTCAACCTTAAACAATTTCTGAGCCGACGTTGAACCAAAAGCATCCGCTGCCTCAACCAACTCTGTCGAAATTTCACGGATCGCCAAATTAGTAAACCGAACTGTCGGCGGTAGGGCGAAAATCACTGATGCAAACACACCCGGCACCATGCCAATCCCGAAGAAGGCTACCGCCGGAATCAGATAAACAAAGGCCGGCATGGTCTGCATAAAGTCCAAAATCGGATTGACAATTTTCTTGACCGTATTGTTCTTGGCCATCCAAATTCCCAGAGGAACCCCGATAACAATCGAGATCAGGCTGGCTACGATGACCAGAGTCAAGGTGTTGATCAATTCATCCCACAACCCTTGGTTGTAAATAAAGAGCAGGCCCAAGAAAGTCATGACTGGCAGGGGCCATTTTTTTCGTGCCAAAAACCATACAGCTACAGTTGCTAATCCGATAAATAGGAGCGGATGAATGAACAATAAGGTGTTGGTGATCCAGTCCATCAAGGTACTCCCGATGGCTTGTAGTATATCAAACAGCCCTGCGAAGGTCGTGGTCAACCAACTGGTCAAGGCCTCTACCAGCTCTGCCACTGGTAGTTTTTCTTGCAATAAATCCAAAATATCTAACCTCTTTCTCTAGTTTTCCTCTGTTTCTGACGCAGTGCCATCATCTGGAATATTAGCCAAGGCTTCAATCACGCGCCCGCGAATAATAACCCCAAGGAGCTTATTGTGCTCGTCCGTCACGGCAATCGGCGCCGACGAATCATAAATCAGAGGCATAATATCTGTAATCACTGTATCTTTTGAAACCGTCAGAACGTCCTTATCAATGACATCAGACAGTGGCAAGCCCTTACGACGCGCCTCGATAACAGCATCTGCGGTCAAGGCTCCCACCAATTCCCGACGACGATTGGTTGCCATCAACATAGAAACCTCCTCTGTACGCATGCGCATCAGAGCAACTTGCGGCCCGTCCAATTCAACCGTTGCCGTAATCGGCTTAATCATAATATTTTGTGCCGTCAAGACCTTGGAACGATCGACATCTTCCATAAATTCACGAACAAAATCATTGGCCGGATTGGTCAAAATTTCCTCACCAGTACCGATTTGCATGATTTTCCCGTCCCTCATCAGAGCAATACGATCACCAATTCGCAAGGCCTCGTTGAGGTCGTGACTGATAAAGATGATGGTTTGCTGATTGCTAGCTTGCAAATCCAAGAGCTCATCCTGCATTTCACGACGAATAAGCGGGTCCAAGGCTGAAAAAGCCTCATCCATCAAGAGAATTTTCGGTTTGTTGGCCAAGGCTCTAGCCAAGCCGACACGCTGTTGCATCCCACCAGACAGTTGGTCTGGGTATTGATCCTTGAAGACCAACAAGCCTGCATTTTCCAATGCCTTCTCAGCCGCTGCCTGACGTTCTTCTTTTGATACCCCACGCAATTCCAGACCGAACTCTGTGTTTTCCAAAATCGTCTTATGTGGAAATAAGGCAAAACTTTGGAAAACCATGTTCATATCGTGGCGACGCACCTGCCGCAGCTCTTCAGCGTTCATTTTTGAAATATCTTGACCATCCAAGACAATGCTACCAGATGATGGTTCTATCAAACGATTGAGCATCCGCACCAAAGTTGATTTCCCTGAGCCCGACAGACCCATGATGACAAAAATTTCGCCCTCTTGGATTGAAAAATTAGCATCGTAGACCCCAACGGTGGCACCTGTTTTCTTCAAAATTTCTGTTTTTGATTTTCCCTGTTTGACCATTTCAAGGGCAGCCTTCTGCTTTTTACCAAATACTTTGGTCAAATTTTTCACTTCTAGTAATGTCATGTGAACTCCTTTCTCGAAGTGGCTACATTATAAAATTTAAGTATTGTCACTTTTTATAAACTCTATCTTAAAGTAAGTGAAGCCCATTGTCAAGGAAAAAGTGTTCACATCATTTTCAAACAGACTATCAAAAATACCCTCAAACGCCGTATCTACAAGGCTTAAACTCTGGTGAAAGAGTAAAAAAAACAAACCACCGAAGTGATTTGTCTTTTATGTAAGTATTATTTACTATGCCAGATGTCTTCGTTGTACTGCTCGATTGTACGGTCAGATGAGAAGAATCCTGCTTTAGCAATATTGTGAACAACTTTCTTGTTCCATGCATCTTGATCTTCGTAGTCTGCAAAGACTTGCTCTTTAACTTCGATGTACTCTGCTAAGTCAATCAAGGTCATGAACCAGTCTTTCGAGATCAATTCATGGTGAAGACGACCAAGGCGTTCTTCATTACCAAGTGCTTTCACTTCATCACTAATGATAAAGTCAACCGCACGTTTGATGTTGGCATCACCATTGTAATAGTCCGAAGATACGTAACCAGCCTTGTCGTACAAGTCGATAATGGTATCTGAATCCTTACCAAATGTGTAGATGTTATCCATGCCTGCTAATTCTGCAATCTCAACGTTAGCACCGTCCATAGTACCAAGTGTCAAGGCACCGTTGAGCATGAATTTCATGTTACCAGTACCTGATGCTTCTTTAGAAGCCAATGAGATTTGTTCTGAAATATCTGTTGCAGGGATGAGTTTCTCAGCAACTGTCACATTGTAGTTTTCTACCAAGTGAACGTTGAGGTACTTGCTCACTTCTGGGTCATTGTTAATCAACTCAGACAAGCAAAGAATCAAATGAATGATGTCTTGAGCGATAATATAAGCTGGAGCTGCCTTACCACCGAAGATAACAGTGATTTTACGTTTCGGAAGGTTACCGTTCTTAATTTCAAGATACTTGTGGATGACATACAAGGCGTTCATTTGTTGGCGTTTGTACTCGTGGAAACGTTTGATTTGTGTATCGATGATAGAGTTTTCGTCCAATTCGATACCCTTGTTATCTTTGAGGTAACGTTTAAGAGCCAATTTGTTGTTGTGTTTGATTTCAGCCAACTTAGCATGCACTTCCTTGTCATCTGCAAAAGCAAGCAATTTCTCAAGCTTAGTCGCATCTGTCAAGTATTCATCGCCAATCAATTCCTTGATGTAGTCTGCAAGATCTTGGTTAGCAAATTCCAACCAACGACGGAAAGTGATACCGTTTGTCTTGTTATTGAATTTTTCTGGGTAAAGCTCGTAGAAGCCTTTCAACTCAGAGTTTTTCAAGATTTCAGTGTGGAGAGCCGCAACCCCGTTGACAGAGTTTGAGAAGTGGATATCCATGTGAGCCATGTGCACACGACCAGACTCGTCGATGATGTGAAGAGCAACATCCGCTACTTCCTTAGCAACCAAGGCATCCAATTCCTTGATGATGCCTACCAAGTGAGGCACCACTTCTTCCAAGAATGACAATGGCCATTTTTCAAGGGCTTCTGCCAAGATAGTGTGGTTGGTGTAACCTGTCATGTTCTTAACGATGGCCACTGCTTCTGCAAATTCCAAACCGTGTTTTTCAGTCAATAGACGAATCAATTCTGGAATGACAAGTGAAGGGTGAGTATCGTTGATTTGAACATAGGCATAGTCTGCCAAGTCACGCACATTTGAACCACGCTCAATCGCTTCGTCAATCAAGAGCTGGGCAGCATTTGACACCATGAAGTATTGTTGGTAAATGCGGAGCAATTCACCGTTCTTGTCTGAATCATCTGGGTACAAGAAGAGGGTCAAGTTTTCTTGGATAGCCGTCTTGTCAAACGTAATGCCATTTTCAATCAAGCCATAGTTGACAGACTGGATATCAAACAAGTTGAGGTAGTTCTTAGTGTCTTTCTTGTAACCAAGGATATCCAAACGGTCCAACTTAGAAGTCAAGGTGAAGTTTTTGAATGGTACATCGTAGCTGATATTCGTTGGAATCAACCAAGAGTCATTTTCAATCCAGAAGTTTGGCTCTGCATCTTGTTGGTTGTCCTTGAAGACTTGTTTAAACAGACCGCAGTGGTAGTTAAGCCCTACACCCTCACCATTGATACCAAGTGTTGACATAGAATCTACAAAGCAAGATGCCAAACGGCCAAGTCCACCGTTACCAAGTGATGGTTCTGGTTCAACGTCTTCAACCTGTGCCAAGGACTTGCCAGCTGCTGCCAATTCTGCCTGAATGTCTTTGTAGACACCCAAGTTGATCAGGTTGTTTGACAAGAGTTTACCAATAAGGAACTCTGCTGAGATATAGTAAACCTTGCGTTTACCTGTGTTTTTTGGCATATCTGCCGCTGATAGTTTGACATAGTTGAGCAACTGAAGATAGATTTCTTCGTTGGTCATGTCGGCTAATTTCTTATTGGCTTTGCTTTCTGCAAATGTAGTAAAGTTATTCATGATTTTTATTTCCTCGTTGATATAGTGTAGTCATTTTGACTAAGAAGTCTATGCGGTCCTGGGTTAAATCTTCGGCTTTCATCCGCCATTCCCAGTTGCCTCCAACAGTTGAAGGCATGTTCATACGGCTGTCTTCACCCAAGTCCAGAACATCTTGCATGGTCGCAATAGCTGTATCGCTGACAGTTGCAAACAGTGTTCGAAGCATGGCTTGAGTAACTGGCTCAATCGGTTTTCTGTTGGTATAGGCATCTACAAATTCCTGTTGTTCAGGCTCTAGATTGTTATACCAGCCATTAACCACTTCATTGTCGTGAGTACCGGTATAGGCAATCGAGTTTGGCACACAACGGTGTGGGATGTCAATGCTCTGCCCTGTCACATCGAAGAAGCCAAATTCTAGGATTTTCATACCTGGGTAGCCGCAGTCTGCCAACAACTTGCGTGCCTTGGCATCGATATTTCCAAGGTCCTCTGCAATAATGGGCAAATCACCAAGGGTTTCTTTGACCGCCTTGAAAAGATTGTAGCCTGGACCTGGCTCCCATGTGCCCACCTTGGCAACTTTAGCATCTCCAGCTACCTGCCAATAGTCTGAGAAGCCTTTGAAGTGGTCAATTCTCAAGACATCGTAGATCTTGAAGCTCTCGTGAATACGGTAAATCCACCAGTTGTAACCTGTCTTCTCATGCTGCTCCCAGTCATAGAGCGGGTTACCCCAGAGCTGACCGTCCGCAGAGAAGTTATCCGCTGGTACGCCTGCCACATAAAGTGGCTTGCGTTCGCTATCAAGCTTGAAGAGCTGTGGCTTGGTCCAAACTTCCACACTATCAGCAGAAACATAAATTGGCATGTCTCCGATAATCTTAATGTGGTTTTGATTGGCATATTCTTTTAGCTGTTTCCACTGGCTAAAGAAGAAATATTGAGTGACTTTAAAGTAATCAATTTGGTCTGCCAATTCCAAGCGGTATTTTTCAAGAGCTTCTTCATTTCGAGCAACAACTTTCTTGTCATCCCACTCTTGTAGGGCCTTGTTTCCAAAGTGTTCTTTAATAGCCATGAATTCCGCATAGTCATTTAACCATGACGAATTGGCTTTTTCAAACTCTTGAAAGGCTACTTTACGCTTGTCATCAGTCAAGAAATTTTTAACAGCTCTTTCCAAGATTGGACGACGTGCTTCGTAAATCAAAGCGTAGTCCACTTTTTCTGGATTGTCCCCAAAGTTCACATCTTGGTAATCAAAGTTGGCCAATAAATCTTCTTCTGCCAATAAATCAAAATCAATTAGGTGGGTATTTCCAGCAATAGCTGAAAATGATTGGTAGGGAGAATCCCCATAACTGGTCGTTGTGAGAGGAAGAAGCTGCCAGTAGGTCTGCTTGGTTTCAACCAAGAAATCAACAAAATCATAGGCAGGCTTTCCAAAAGTACCGATACCAAACTTACCTGGAAGTGAGGTAATATGCATTAAAATTCCACTGGTACGATTCGCCATAAAAACGTTTTCCTTTCTTTCAAGTACAATCATAGTTTAACGCAAACGTTTGCACTTGTCAAGGAATTATATAATATTTTTAAAAACTTTTCCGTAAAACTGGTCAAAAGCTGTCAATATGAGCTTTATTAGACACTTATTAATACTTTTCAAAAAGAAAATCCAAGAATTTCTTCTCAGATTTTCTATATTATCTTATTTTTTTATGAAAAGGTTTGCTCTTCAATTTTGATTTCATTGTCAGTCACATCCGCGAGTAAGTTGGTCACATTTGTATGGTCTAAATAGAAGTCTGTCACCTTATCACGAATTTGATTTTCAATCACTCGACGGAGTGGACGAGCTCCCATAGCCTTGTCATAGCCTTCTTCCATCAACAACTCTTTTGCTGCATCAGTCACTTCTAAGTGAATACCTTTTTTAGATAGGGTCTTATTGACCTGGGCTAACATCAAATCGACGATAGCTTTGAGATTTTCTTTATCCAAATGCTTGAACTCGATAACTGCATTGAATCGATTGAGAAACTCTGGGCGGAAGAATGGAGCAATGCGGTCCATGATGTCTAGCTCTTCTTCTTGATCTTCTTCCACACCATAACCAAAACCTGCATTAGATGTAGCGATGATAATGGTATTTTTAAAGTTGACCTGATTGCCCTGTCCATCAGTCAAATGCCCGTCATCCAGCACTTGCAAGAGAAGTGTAATCACTTGTCGATCTGCTTTTTCAATCTCATCCAAGAGGACAATGGAGTACGGATTGCGGCGGACACGCTCTGTAAGAGTATGGGAATTATCATCGTAGCCCACATAACCAGCTGTGGTACCGATTAATTTGGAAACGGCTGTCCGATCGCTGTATTCAGACATATCCAAACGAATAATGGCATCCTTATTACCAAACAAGTCTAGCGCTAACTGTTTTGCCAACTCTGTCTTACCCACACCTGTCGGACCAACAAATAGGAAGGAACCAATCGGACGGTTTCCGTCATCAAAACCTGCTCGGTTACGACGAATGGCACGGGATACAGCTTCCACCGCATCGTCTTGACCGATAACGTTTGCTGCCAGACGATTTTTCAATTCCTTGAGTCGTTCAATGTCAGAAGCTCCCATTTGTGAGACTGGAATTCCTGTCATCCGCTCAACCGCCTGAGCCACATCGTTGACTGTCGCAACAACCTTTTGTTGCTCCGTGTGGTTGTCAATCTGTTCTTGGAGTTTGTCGATGCGGACTTTTTCATTGAGTGCTGTTTCGTAGTCTTCTTTTTCAGCAGCTTGACTTTGCAAAGCTTTAGCCTGTTCAATCTCTGCCTCCAAAGCCTGGATATCTGTAACAGGATGTTGAGCTGCTAAATGAGCTGCCGTCACATCGATTAAGTCAATAGCCTTATCAGGCAAGCTGCGCTGTGGAATATATTGGACTGAATAATCAACCGCAGCTCTAAAAACCTCATCTGGCAATTCAATATTGTGGTGGTCTTCATAAAGCGGCTTAATCCCTTTCAAAATCTGGTAGGTGTCTTCTGCGGACGGAGCATTAACCTTGACTTCATTGAAACGACGAGCCAGAGCGGCGTTCTTGTGAATAGTATTGCGGTATTCGTCCTGTGTCGTGGCACCGATAACCGTCAATTCCCCACGGGATAAAGCTGGTTTGAGAATATCCGCTAAACCCTTGGAACCTGAATCTCCACCAGTGCTACCAGCTCCCAAAATCTGATGAATTTCATCAAAGAAGAGAATGATATTTCCAGCTTTTTTGACTTCATCCACAAGATTCTGCACATTTTCCTCAAAAGCACCACGATACTGAGTCCCAGCTTCCAAGCCTGAAATGTCGATGGAGATGATTTCCTTGTTCTTAATGGCTGCTGGCACATCACCATTGACAATGGCTTGAGCCAAACCTTCTACTACCGCAGTCTTTCCGACACCCGCATCACCGACCAGAACAGGATTATTCTTAGTCCGACGAGCTAGGATTTCAGATGTTTCTTGGATTTCCTTGTTTCGTCCAATGACTGGATCCAACTTACCTTCACGCGCATCTTGGGTCAAATTGCGACCAAGTTTTGCCAGAATTCCGTCTGACTTTATCTGACCTTTAGCCTGGGTGTGAGCCACTTCTTCTGTCTGCGGCAGGCGACCAGTCTGACGATAAATGGCAAATTCCTCTGGGGTCACTTCACGCCCATTGATAGAATAACGTCTACGTTCTGTGCTGTAGCCACCCATGTTTCCCATGAGTTGATTGAAAATATCGTCCATATTGTTAAAGTTATTAAAATTGTTGTTCATAGTTCCACCTCGTTTATTTTTATCATTTTTATTGACCAATACTGACCTTTGAGTTAAAAAATTACTAATAGGAAATAATCTTATCTTTCATCCTAACCTCCTTAGAAGTTTGTCCTTTACTGACCAATAAGACTAATAGAAAATCAAATAAGCGTTTGACCTATACTGACCTTTTGGTTGAAAAATATGCAAGGCCTCATTACCTTACATTCATTATTCTACACCATTGGTCAGTAAAAGTCAATAGTTTTGTTTGACCCTTTTTTGACTTTTTATAGTCGAATGAATTAGCTTTCAGACATGGAACTGAGGCGCAGGCTATACTAAAGTATGGCAAGTCGAAAGTGACGATGTATCAAAGTTAATTCAAATGACTATAAAAAAATCTACCTGACGGTAGATTTGGTAGCACTAGATGATAATCCCTTCCAAATGATCTAGTTCATGCTGAACAATCTGGGCTTGGAAGTCTGTCAGCTTTAGGCTCTGCTTTTTCCATGAAGCATCGAAAAACTCCACTTCAATCTCCTGATAGCGAGTGGTGGGGCGGCTACCTTCGAGCGACAGACAGCCCTCCTCAGTCTGATAGGGCTTGGCCTTGCTGATGAGGACGGGATTATACATGACCAGGTTGTTAAAACCCATGTTGACGATGATAATCCGCTTTTTGACGCCAATCATGTTGGCCGCCATGCCCACGCAGGCGTGAGCGTTGGCTGCTAACGTATCCTGCAAGTCTTGACCGACCTGCACATCTAGCTGAGTCGCAGGCTCAGACTTCTGCTGCAGGAAGAAAATATCTTTCTTAATTGGTTGAATCATAGGGTGGCTCCTTACTCATAAACTACATCTAGTATACCAAAAAAAGCCTAGTTCTCACTAGACTTCTTCGATTATTCTTGACAGTAGACTGCTATTGCCTGACTAACAAAGGTTGCTGTTCCTAGTCCACCTGCTCGATCAATGTTGGCTGAAAATCGTTCATCTTCAACGTACATAAGACCTAGCCCCTGCAAGATTTCCTTTGTGCAGGTGTAGAAATTTTCCGTGATATAGGCCTGCAAGTTCGCTACCTGAGCCTGCACATCTGGATGATCGGCTTCCAAGCTCTGCATTTTTCCAAAAACCTCAAAAATAGCCTGCATCTCTTGGGCAAACACCCGGTCTTTGCTAGCATCGTAGCGCTCTTCAAACTCGGCATAGGCCGCGGTCTGTCCCCACCGCTCCTTAGCCTCCGTCTTGTAGGCTTCTAGTTGACTTGTCTCTTTCCTCATCTCACTCCACCCTCACCGGCACGCGCCCATAGGTCTGCTCTGCCATTGCGTCAGCTCCCAGTTGATAGACCGCATCCGCCTGCTGGGTCAGGCTGTCCCAGGGCTCTTTGCCGATCCGCGTCACCAGGTCCACCCGCTCCTTGACGGTCTTGAGATAAGCCTGACCTCGAGCCGAGAAGCCTAGGACATGGACCGCATCTGGCAAGGGAGTTTCCACCGCATTGACCAGGATGTAGGTCAGCACCCGCCGCACCCTCGCCTTCGTATAGCGCTTGGTCGCAACAGCCTCCACTAACTCCTCCACGGTCGCTACGCTCCCAATGGCAGAGCGGATACGACTGGCAAGCTCATCATTAACCTGAAAGACCTGACAGAGATCTCGGTGGGTCGCAATCTGGTAGCGGAGCAGAGGAAAATAGTTTCTCCAGCTTACCTTGGTCGCCTCTTCAAAGAGACTGGCAGACGGTAAAAAGTCACGCACCAAGTCCAGCTGGTCAGCACTCTTGCGGATAGCTGTCGCCGAGGCGTAGGACGTTTCCACCTCTTCCGAATGAAAACCAGCCCCCTGCCGTTGAACAGGGCTGAGCTGAATGCCAGTTCCAGCCACCGCCTTAGCATAAGCCAGAGCCAGAATATGATTTGGCGTGTCACCTGTGAAGGTTAGACCCGCAAACTCCTGCCACATAGCCTGGGTCTTCTGTGGATAAGAGAGATGGTCAGGCAAGTTTTTCACAAAATTTTCCATCTCTTCCGACTTATCCACATAGATGTCCGCAATTTTCTGGTAATCCAACATTTCTTCCGTACCGAAAACCAGTTTTTCCACACCTAGCCTGTGTAAAATGCTGATTGCTCCCTTGGCGAAATGGTCAGCCGACTGGACAGACACCAAAAAGGGCATCTCGACAACAAGATCTGCCCCGTGTTCCAAAGCCATCTGAGCCCGTGTCCACTTATCCACAATAGCTGGCTCACCCCGTTGCATGAAATTACCAGACATGACCACGATTTTCAACCCCTCAGCCTGCTCCAGCAGGTATTTATGACCTGTATGGAAGGGATTGTATTCTGCTACGATGCCTGAAATCATGCCTTGACCGCCTTGAAAAACCACCGCTGGCTAGTTTCTGTCGGAGCTTGATCTTCAAAGTCCGCAAAGACTTCCACAGATGCAAAACCAGCTTCTTTCAATAATTCCACATAGGTTTCAATCGGATAGGTCCGCTCTTCATGCACTTCATCCCGACGGATAAACCGCTCCTCTTGACTGTCCTCATCTTTGACAAAGAAGGTCAATTCATGAACGATGGAATGCTCATGCTCCCCCTCATAGGTGTCCCAGACAAAGGCAAAATCCTCGTAGTTTTCATGGTAGCTATAGCCTGCAAAGACTTCCTCCATTTGATAGATGGAGTGAACGTCAAAAAGGAAAGTACCACCTTGATTGAGCACAGAGTGAACGCCTTCAAAAACCCGCAAAACGGCTTCTCGGTCTGCCATATAGCACAGACTGTCCGAGTAACAGGTCACCGCATCGAAATCTCCAACACCTTCCAGAGCCATCATATCTGCTTGGGCCAGTTCCATCATGACACCAGCAGCTTCTGCTTTTTTCTGAGCCAATTCCAACATTTCATAGGACAGGTCAAGCCCTGTCACCTCATAACCCTTTTGAGCAAAACGTACAGCCTGAATCCCTGTCCCACAAGCCAATTCTAAAATTGTCTTGGTGTCTTGTGGCAAGTTCCGCAAGCTAAAATCTGTCCATTTATCATACAAGCTGTCATCCATGATTTCATCATAGACCGCCGCAAAGGTTTCATAAGTTGCCATATTTTCTCATTTTCCCTTTCATAAAAAAGCAGCCAATCGACTGCTTCATTAACTCATGCTGTGTTCAAGAAGTTCATCACTTCTAATCACATAACATAATAGTAAGCTCATCTTGGTCGCTTTCGAGTTTTTAGGTGACCAGCTGAAACAGTTCCCCGAACTGTTTCACTACTTCTCTTCTAAAAGTTCTGCGACTTCCAGGAAGCTACCTTCGTGCCATAATTTTTCAAGGTTGTAGAGGTCACGCATTTCTTCTGAGAAGATATGAACGACTACGCCTCCAAGGTCCAAAAGGACCCAGCCACCGTTACTATCGCCTTCTACACGGCTACCCTTGATTCCAACTTCCGCTACCTTTTCACGGATGTTTTCCGCAATAGCCTCTAACTGGCGACTGTTCATGGAACTGGCAATCACAAAGTAATCTGTCAGGCTAGTCACACCCTGAACATCAATTACAACAAGGTCCTCAGCTCGCTTGTCATCAGCAGCCTGAACCACAACTTTTACTAAATCTAGTTCTTTCATCTTATCCTCTAATTATATTTTCTAATTTATCCACCTGGGCAAAATTCCACGACCAGATGTTTTGGTAGTGGTCAATCAAGTCTTTGGCATCCAATTTGCCTGAATAACCTGTCGTTGTTCCGTCCTGGATCACAGCTACCTTGTAGCCTAGTTCAAAGGCCACTTTAATCGTCGTATCAATGCAAAAATTGGTCGCCATGCCCATGATGATGAGCTGCTCAATTCCCTTTTCCTGCAAATAAGCATGAAGCCCCGTTTCCTTGAAGGCACTGTTAAAGGTCTTATCGAAAATCATTTCATTTTCTAAGGGTGCAACCAAAGGATGAATTTCCCAGTCGGCAGTCCCCTTGATCAATTCCTGGTCATGATGGCGGACATGGATGACTTCTATACCCGCTTGACGAGCTTTTGTGATGCTATCTTGCCAGAGGGCTAATCGCTCTTCAATGGCATAAGGTTTTTCCGCCACTAGAAGGTTTTGAATGTCAATGACTAACAATGCAGATTTCATAGCTTAACACCAGGCGTTTCCAAACGGAAAACCAATTCCCTTTCTTCTTCAAGCTCCAGAACAAAGCCTTTTTTCTCCAAGAGTCTTGCCATCTTTTGGTTGCCCTTGACATAGGCGGCTATCAGATGATTGCAGACAGGATGTGATTGAGCCATTGCTATTACAACCTCCAAAGCCGCCTGACCATAGCCCTTCCCCTGAAATTCTTGACCAATCATAAACCGCCAAAGCATATACTGCTGGATGTCCTCATCAATGTCAATCAAGGCAAAACCGACCACCTGTTCTTCTGCCCAGATTGCATAGGGGAAAACATCGCCATTATCTCTATATAACCAGGCATCTGCCAACGAACGCACGTTTGGAGCCACGAAGCCCTTGTCCTCCTCGGCTACTTTCAAGTCCAAGACAGCTTGATAGGAAATCTCATCCACAGGTTTTAATGCAAGCATCCCTACTCCTTCAAATAAGCAACATAGCCATTATAGGTTTCCAAGGTTTTTGGATAAATGGGAATTCCCTTCTTGGCTAAGTAAGTAATGGTTTGGGCAGTTTCATAAGCTACCGCCTTGTCCAAGGACTCTTTTGCGATACGACGCGCCTCGTCCACCCCAGGAAAATCCCGATTGGGTTCGATGTAGTCCGCCACATAGAGTACTTTGTCCAGCAAGGTCATCTGCCCAGCACCAACGGTGTGTCGTTGAATGGCTTGGAAAATCTCCTCATCTTTCAAGCCAAAATCTTCTGCGATCTTATAGGCTCCAACCACACCGTGCCAGATGTTATTATCCCAGTTAAGCAGGTCCTTGTCCAAATTATACTTGGCAATCAAGTCCAGAAAGACTTGGTCTTCCACTTCCTTGGCATAGTCATGCAAGAGTGCTGCCAGACTAGCTTTTTTCGGATCACAGCCGTATTGTTCTGCCAAGGCAAGCGCCGCCTCTTCCACACCCAAGACATGTTGAAAGCGCGCTGGCTTCATGGCTGCACGGATTTTTTCCAAAAGAGCCTGACGGTCAAATGTCAAATCTGCTGCAATCATTGGTAAAGTCCTTTTTCTTCGATATAGTCCAGAACTTCATGAGGCACCATAAAATTCGGCACCCGTCCTTGCTTGATAAAACTACGCACCATGCTGGAGGAAATGTCCATCAAGGGTACATCTACCCAGATAACCGGGTAGGAAGTCCCTGCCTTGTAACGAGGGCGCTGCACACCAACAAACTGCACCAACTGGACCAATTCATCAATCCTGTGCCATTTTGGGAGATAGTCTACCATATCTGCACCGATGATAAAATAATAATCCGTATCAGGATTTTTTTCCTTCAGCAATTTCATGGTGTCGTAGGTATAGCTGACACCACGGCGTTCCAGTTCAATGGTTTCGATCCCCAAGCCCTCCATACCTGCAATAGCCATCTTGAGCATGGAATAGCGATGGTATTCGTCAATGGTTTCTTTTTTATCCACATGAGGCGGAATGAATTCTGGCATGAGCAAGACTTGATCCAGCTTCAACTGTTGACGGACCTGGTCTGCCACAATCAAATGAGCATTGTGGACAGGGTTGAAATTCCCACCCAGAATCCCCACTTGTTTTCGATTGGTTTCTTTCTTTTCAACCTCTAATTCAACCTTGGTAAAGGGTGTTAAGAGTTCAATAGCCATAGGCTCTCCTTCTTAGATTTCTTTGACCTGTTTGGAAATTTTACGGTTCTCTTTCTTGCTAGATTGTTTGAATAAAATCAAGATGCGACCGATTTTTTGAACCGTGTCCACACCGATTTCTTCTTCCAAAATTTCCGCTACTTCGTGGATGTTTTCATCCGTATTTTGTAGCAAGGTTACCTTGATCAATTCACGCGCATCCAACGCCTGACGAACACTGGTTTTAATCTGGTCATTGAGACCATTTTTCCCAATCTGAATAATGGGTTTGAGACTGTGTGCCTGACTGTTCAAAAAGGCACGTTGTTTTGAAGTTAATGACATAATTTCTCTTTTCTTTTTTTGAAACAAGCAGAACTAGTCTGCCAGCATTTTCTGAATCACTTGAGGGGACTCTTTTAGCCTGTAAATACCAGTGTAAGGAAACTCCAGATAGCTTTTTAAGATTCCCTCATAGGCAAATGCTGTGACTTCACCGTCTGCCATAACTAATGTAATCCGCACATAAGGTGACACCAAAGGTGCATCTTGAACACTATCTTGACGAGTCTTGTTTGCCTTTCCTAATTCTGCTAAAAAGGCTGAGATCTCTTCTGATTGGTCGATTTTGACTACTTCTTGACCTTGAACTAAACGAATTTCCCGGACCTCACTGGCTTTGGGAAGATTTGGTTCTTCCCCTGGCCAAAACCAATAGGCCAGTACACACAAACCGACAATACCAAGCACACCACATACTTTCTTCATAAGAGAATCCATTCTAAGCACTCCTTAAATAATCAAATAATCGCCTTGCGGATGACCACATCCACACCCTTAGGTGCCCAGGCAGCAATCTTGGCCTTTTCATTGACCCGAATCCAACCAAGACCTGAGAAGACCACATCCGTCTTTTCGTTAATGGTAAATTCATGACGAACCAACTCAGGAAATTCTTTCAACTCCTTACTGGTTGGTGGCACTAAAAGTGAGCCCGCATGTTTCTGGTAAAATTCACTAGCTCCCTGCAACTTGGTGCGGTGGAGCTGGAGTTCATTGTCAAAAAAGGCTGTAAAGCCTTGACGTTCGCCATACACAAAGTCAAATCGTCCCAGACCAGCCAAGAACAAGGTCTGTTCTGGATTAAGCTGGTAGGTCTTTGGCTTGATTTCTTTGCGAGGACTGATGTACTTGAGGTTTTTAGCCGTCAGGTAATGTGCCATCTGGTGACGGTGGATAATCCCAGGCGTATCATAAATGAAAGAACCATCATCCAGAGGAATCTCAATCTTATCTAAAGTTGTCCCTGGAAAACGTGAGGTGGTAATGACATCCTTGTCCCCAGTAATTTCTTGGATAATGGCATTGATCAAGGTTGACTTGCCGACGTTGGTCACGCCGACCACATAGACATCCCGTCCCATGCGGTGTTGTTCAATCTTTTCAATCAAATCTTTGATGGCCTGCTTGTTTTGGGCTGAAGTCAAGACCACATCAACTGGTCGCATGCCGATTTCATGTGCCCGCTCGGTCAACCACTGAGTAACCTTGCCTGTCTTGACAGACTTGGGTAAAATGTCCTGCTTGTTGCCGACCAAAAGCACATCATTTCCAGAAATAAAGCGAGATAAACCTGGAATGACTGACCCATTGAAATCAAAAATATCAATGACATTCACTACCAAGGCATCGCTTTCTCCTACGCTATGGAGAAGTTTCAAGAAATCATCATCTGAGATATTGACATCTGAAATTTCATTGTAATGGCGCAAACGGAAACAACGCTGGCAGTAGAGTTGCCCTGTTTCCAGACCTTTTTCAAGGGCAGATTGGGGAGTAAATCCGGCAATCTCTTTATCTGTCGTCTGAATTTGAGCACCACAACCGATACAAAATAATTCTTCCACTTACATCTCCCTCTTGTAGTCTATCGCTCCATATTTGGCTATAATTTTCTTCATGGTCCGTCGCTCACGCCAACGGTTAATCTGCGTATTAATGGAATCTGTCCGAATCAAGGGCTTGACAAGGACCGACTTAAGTCCTGCCCGCTTGGCCGCCCGAATGTCCGTCATCAACTGATCACCAATCATAATGACCTCGCTAGGCTTGACATCAAAGCGTTTGAGAGCGCGGTTAATGCCGATAGTGAAGGGCTTGAGCGCATAAGATTCAAAGTCAATCTCGAATTTCTCGACCGCGCGCTTGACCCGCTCATATTTATTATTGGAAACAACGACAACCGGAATACCTGCGTCCCGCAAATCATGCAACCACTGGCGCATCTCAGGCGTTCCGTCAGGATTATTCCAAGCAATCAAGGTATTATCTAAATCGACAAACACCACCTTAATCCCATGCTTTTTCAAACTGTCCACCGTCACATCATAAGCCTTTTCCAAGGCAAAATCTGGCATGTAATTCTCTAAACTCACTAATTTCTCCAAAAAATATAATCAGATAATTATAGCATTTTTTCGCCAAAAAAGCGAATAACAAGGGGAACAATCATTTCCGCATCCCATCAAAAAAGGACCGACTAGGTCGCATCCTTTCTGAGCATTTTATTGGTCAACGGCATGAGTCCTTGATTCTTCCAGACTTCATTCTATTTCTCCACCCGACAGCCAAATACCACGAGTTGACGAATTTCTTCTATTTCGCCCTCATGCAGACCTTTGACGATTTTCGAGCCCATAATCACGCCGTCCGATACGCGGTTAAATCGGAGAATATCCTCTTGGCTGGAAACGCCAAATCCTGTTAATACTGGGACAGGAGACAAAGCCCTTAAGCGTTTCAGGTGACCATCCAAGTCCTCACGGTACTGGTTGCTCTTGCCGGTCACGCCATTGATGGCAACGGCGTAAACAAACCCTTCCGCATCCTGCACCAATTCTTGCTGCCGGTCAGTCCCTGTTGTCAAACTAACTAAGCGAATGAGGCAGAAATCACTCTTTTCCAGATAGGGACGCAGGATATCCTCATGTTCGTAAGGTAGGTCAGGAATAATCAAGCCTTTGACAGAAGTCGTCTCCAAATCGCGAAAAAACTGTTCCAAGCCATATTGAAAGACAGGATTAAAATAAGTCATCAAGATGAGTGGCACCTGACTGGCTTGCCCTTGCAACTGCTTGATAATGTCCGACAGATGGACACCCTTGGCCAAACTGCGTTGCCCCGCCTCCTCAATCACAGGACCGTCCGCAACAGGGTCCGAGAAAGGAACACCGATTTCAATAGCTGAAACGCCTGACTGCTCCAGAAAATCAATGGTTTCAAATAGTCCATCTAAACCCTTTTCATGGTCACCGGCCATGATGTAGGGAAGGAAAATGCCCTTGCCATTTTCCTTAATATTCCGCAAGTGTTTTTCTAGTATTTTTGTCATTGTTCTTGGTCCTTTCTTTGGGCAGCTAAGCGTTCCTTGACTTGAGCAACATCCTTGTCACCGCGACCTGATAGGCAGACGATGATGGATTTGTCTGGTCCCAATTCCTTGGCTAAGCGTGGCAGATAGGCGATGGCATGGCTAGATTCTAAAGCTGGAATAATCCCTTCCAAGCGCGACAAGAGTTGGAATCCTTCCAAGGCCTCTTCATCAGTGACAGACACGTAGGTCGCCCGTTCGATAGCATTGAAATAGCTGTGCTCCGGCCCAATTCCCGGGTAATCCAAGCCGGCAGAAATGGAGAATGCCTCCATGATTTGCCCATTTTCATCCTGTAAGACGTCCATAAGCGCGCCGTGTAAAACTCCCGGTTTCCCTTTTGCAAAAGTCGCCGCATGATGCTCTGTGTCCAGACCCAGCCCAGCCGCCTCTACGCCATACATGGCAACGGACTCGTCATCGACAAAGGGGTAAAAGAGCCCCATGGCATTAGAGCCACCACCGATACAGGCCAAGAGGGCATCGGGCAATTGTCCACCAGAAAGATCTGAAAATTGCTGCTTGGCCTCGCGTCCAATCACGCTTTGGAAGTCCCGGACGATTTCTGGAAAGGGCGCTGGCCCCAACACGGAGCCCATGACATAATGGGTATCTTCAACTTGAGCCACCCAAGCGCGCAGAGCGGCATTGACCGCATCTTTTAGCACACGCGAGCCATCGGTCACCGCATGCACCTTAGCACCCAGCAACTCCATCCGAAAGACATTGAGCGCCTGACGTTTGACATCTTCCTCGCCCATGTAAATGGTACACTCCATACCAAAGAGGGCTGCTGCTGTCGCAGTTGCTACACCGTGCTGACCTGCACCCGTTTCAGCAATAATTTTCTTCTTGCCCATGCGTTTGGCCAAGAGTACCTGTCCCAAAGAATTGTTAATCTTGTGGGCGCCCGTGTGGTTGAGATCTTCTCGTTTGAGGTAAATCTTGGCCCCACCACAATAATCGGTCAAACGTTTGGCAAAATAGAGGGGATTTGCTCTGCCCACATACTGGCGGAGCAAGTGGTCAAATTCCGCTTGAAAGGCTGGGTCCTCCTTGGCTGAACGGTAGGTTTCTTCTAGCTCCAAAACAGCTGTCATCAAGGTTTCCGGTACGAAACGGCCGCCATATTGGCCAAAAAAGCCATCTTTATTAGGTTGTTGATAGGTCATTTTTTCACTCTTTCTATAAATGCTTTAATTTTGACAGGGTCCTTGTGTCCATCCGTCTCTACTCCAGACGAAACGTCCACAGCATAGGGCGAAAACAAGTCTTGTGCCGTGGCAACATTGTCTACGGTCAAGCCACCTGCGATGAAAATCGGCTGTCTGAATTGCTTGCCGGTCAATAATTCCCAGTCAAATGTCTGCCCTGAGCCCGCTATAGGCGCATCGAAAAGCAGATAAGCCGCCTGTGTCTCACTGATATCGTCAGCCTTATCCAACTGAATGGCCCTAATAACAGGAACAGGGACTTGCTGGACATAGCTTTCATCCCAATCGCCGTGAATTTGCACAATATCCAAAGGCACTTGACCAATGGCCAACTGCAATTCTGTCGGGGTCGGACTGACAAAGACACCAACGATTTTCATCCTTTCCGGGATGAGCGTCGCCAATTGATGCGCTCTTTCTAGGCTGACCTGCCGCCTGCTGGGGGCAAAGACAAAGCCCAGATAATCCGCACCGCCCTCGATAGCCGCTCGCACAGCCTCTTCAGTGGATAGGCCACAGATTTTAACCTTTGTCAATGGCCAACTCCTTTACCTTCTGCTGAACATCCTCTGCCTGCATGAGGGCAGTCCCCACCAAAATGGCTTGAAAATGAGGTGCCAGTAAAGCCGCATCTGCCCCACTGAAAATAGCCGATTCAGATACATAGACGGCTTGGTCTTGAAAATGCTTGTTCAGGTCCAAACTGGTTTGTAAATCCGTTTCAAAAGTCGTCAAATTGCGGTTGTTCACCCCGATAATCTTGGCACCGATGCGATGAGCAATCTCTAATTCTACCAAGTTATGGATTTCCACCAAGACTTCCAAGCCCAGTTTGCTGGCAAAATCATAGAGTTCCTGCAAACGATTTTCCGGTAAAGCCGCAACAATCAATAAAATCACCGTAGCCCCAGCATTTCGTGCACGAACAATCTGCTTTTCATCAATGATAAAATCCTTGGCCAAGGTTGGAATAGATACCGCCTCTGAAATCTGATGGAGATAGTCAATCTTGCCTTTGAAGAAAACCTCATCCGTCAAGACCGAAATCATGGCCGCCCCCGCCTCTTGATAGGTCCGCGCCTGAGCTAGAATATCAACATCCAGATTAATGGCGCCCAAACTAGGGCTGGCTTTTTTGATCTCGGCAATAATCTGTAGGCACTCCGAATGCTCCTTGACATAGTCGTAGAAAGAATAGGTCTGGCGAAGTGGCTGAACTTCCTCCAAAACAAGTCTAGCCACTTCTTTTTCTTTCTGCTCTAAAATGGTTGGTAAAAATGCTTTTGTCATACCTGTACCTCTCTGAGTGCCTCTAATTTAGCAAGTGCTGAACCATCCGCCAGCAATTGACGGGCTAGGGTAATGCCATCCTTGATACTGTCTACCTTACCATTGGCAAAAAAGCCCAAACCAGCATTGAGCACCGTTGTTTCCAGATAGGGACTGGCTTGGTTGCGCAAGACGGAAACGAGAATGTTTGCATTCTCCTTGGCATCGCCCCCGCGAATATCAGCTGACTCCACGCGTTGCATACCCAAATCCTTGTAGGAAAAACTGCCTTGGCTAATCTGCCCATCGGACAAGAGCGTGTAATGATTGGTGCCATACAAGGCCGCCTCGTCCATATTATCAGGACCGGTCACAATCACACCTCGACGCAGGCCCAGACTTTTCATGACCTGAGCCAATTCCAAGTGCAAATCGCCACGGAAAACGCCCATCAATTGGGTATCCAGAGATAAAGGATTGGCCAACGGACCTACAATATTCATAATGGTCGGAATACCCAAAGCCTTACGAGCCGGACCGATATAGCGCATGGCTGGGTGCATGGATTGGGCAAAGACGAAGGCCAAACCGACTTCTGACAAGGCACGAGCCAAATTTTCTGGACTAGCTGCGATGTTGATGCCTAATTCTTCCAGAACGTCTGCCGAACCAGACTTGGAGGATACGGAACGGTTACCTCCCTTGGCCAGACGGACACCGCCCGCTGCTAGGATAAATCCTGCTGTTGTTGATACGTTAAAGCTATAAGACTGGTCCCCGCCTGTACCACAATTGCACATGGCATCGGTAAAGGTCTCTGGCAGCTGAATGGCGTGGGCCTTGAGCGATTTGACCACACCTGTAATCTCCTCGACCGTTTCCCCCTTGGTCTTAAATCCCAGCAAGAGCGCTGCAATCTGACTTTCCGACAATTGCCCCTCTAGTATTTGAGTAAAGACCCCTTCCACTTCTGACTGCTGTAAATCCTGTCTGGCTGCTATTTTTTCGTAAATTGCTTTCATCTGATTACCTCTTTCACAAACGCTTCAATCATCTTGAGCTCATCTGGCGTACCGATACTTTCTGGATGATATTGCAGACCATAAATGGGTAAAGTCACATGCTGGATGGCCATAATTTCCCCATCGTCTAGCGTGCGCGCCGTTACCTGAAAATCCTTTGGCATCTCCGTCACGACAATGGAATGGTAGCGCATGATGGTCACTTCCTTTTCCAAACCTGCAAACAAGGGCGACGATGCCTCCAAATTCATCTGGCTC
Organism: Streptococcus sp. A34; assembly: GCF_043674115.1. Lineage (NCBI taxonomy): Bacteria > Bacillati > Bacillota > Bacilli > Lactobacillales > Streptococcaceae > Streptococcus > Streptococcus sp. A34. The sequence continues at coordinate 29,210 of NZ_JBIMJM010000014.1, forward strand.
TGCTTGCCATGCATGACCTGTCGCGCCAGACCAAGCTGACCGCCAAAAACCTCTGCAATAGCCTGATGACCTAGACATATCCCCAAAATCGGTTTCTTCCCAGCAAAGGCTGCAATCATCTCTTCCATTTTACCCGCATCTGCTGGCCAACCCGGTCCCGGAGAAAAGACCAGACCATCTGCCTTTTCGGCCTCTACAAAGAGTTGCTGGTCATCATTTCGCAAGACCTTAATCTCTGTAAAAGCTCCCACATATTGGGCCAAATTATAGGTAAAGGAATCGTAGTTATCAATAATGAGAATCATGGCAAATCTCCTATTCTAGTCATGGCCTTGGCCTTGTTGACCGTCTCTTGGTATTCATTTCCCGGAATGCTGTCGTAGACAATTCCTGCGCCCGCTTGAACATAGGCCATCTGATTTTTGATAATCATAGTCCGAATGGCAATGGCAAAATCCATATCACCAGAGGCAGATAGATAACCGATGGCACCTGCATAAACACCGCGCTTTTCCTTTTCCAGTTGGTAAATCCGTTGCATGGCACGAATTTTCGGTGCGCCTGATACCGTACCTGCTGGCAAGGTCGATTTGAGAGCGTCCAATGGGCTGAGTTCTGGTAATAGCTGCCCTTTGACAATACTGGTTAAGTGCATGACATAGCGAAAGAGCTCCACCTCCATGTACTTGGTCACTCGAACACTGCCGATTTGAGCAATCCGCCCCAAATCATTTCGCCCCAAATCAACCAACATCCGGTGCTCCGCCACCTCTTTCTGATCAGCTAACAAATCCGCCGCCAACGCCTTATCTGCCTCTTCATCCAGACCACGCGGACGTGTCCCCGCAATGGGATTGGTCGTTACCAGACCATCCTTGACAGAAACCAAACTTTCTGGACTAGCTCCGATAATCTGATAGTCCCCAAAATCATAAAAGTAGAGGTAATTTGAAGGATTGGTCACCCGCAAATTCCGGTAATAATCCAGTGGCTTGCCAGAAATTGGTGCCGAGAAGCGCTGACTAAGAACACATTGGAACATATCCCCCTGACGAATGAGCTCCTTGGCTTTTGTCACCATCCCCTCAAATTCTTCTTTTTCCAGATGATTGCGGAAAGACAAGGAATGAAGGTCATGCGGTTCAAATTCAGCCGGATGCGCCTGTTTGAGCGACTGCAAGACTTGCTCCAAAGCGCTAGCCATTTCCTGTTCATTTCGACCGCTGTAGATATTGTCCTCATGTATGGAAATGGTCTCTTTTTTATGGTCAAAGACCAAATAGGACTCATAGATGAAAAAGTGCATATCTGGCGTGCCAATCGGATCAACCGGAATGTCTCCAATGTTTTCATAGAGGCTAATCATGTCATAACCAAGGAAACCAATGGCGCCACCGCTAAAGGGACCGGCATCCGCTACTGGATGTTTACCCGTCAATTCCTGTAGATAATCCAGTGGGTCGGCATCAATAACTTCGCTATTCCGCGTCAAGATGCCATTTTCAAATTTAATCTCATAAACCGGGTTATAAGCCACAATGGAAAAACGAGCATTTTCCTTGTCTCTGGGAATAGACTCCAAAATCATCTTGTGCTGCCCCTCTAGGCGCATATAGGCTAAAATCGGGGTTAAAATATCTGCGGATAAACTTGTTTTCATATAGAACTCCTCTCGCGAACACAAAAAACCTCGCACAGAAAAAATCTGTGCGAGGGCGTCTAATCATAGCTAGCGCGGTGCCACCTCCATTGACAAGAGTAGCAAAAAAGCCCTTGTCCTCTCAAGCTCCTCCAACAAGGAGCCGCACGGTAAGGGGTGCCAACCGGAAGGATATTGTTTACCTTCTCTTATTTTCCATCAGCCCATTTCAACTTCGTCTGCTACTGGCTCGCAACAACCGCCAGTTTTCTGGAAACAAACCTGAAGTCTACTTCTTCTGATTGCTATTATTTTACACTATTATTTCTATATGTCAATCTTTTTTTCAGAATTTTTTTAAAATATTCGGATATTCGGATTTTCAACTCTACACAAAAAAGGACTGGACAAGGTCCAATCCTGTGTGATGATTATTTACGTTTTGGTGGGTTGTGGATCGCAACACCAAGCACATCAAGGAAGGCTTCGTACATCACTTCTGAGAAGGTTGGGTGACCGTGGATGGATGCTGCCACGTCATCAACTGTCAACTCAGATTCCATGATAGTTGCTGCTTCGTTGATCATTTCAGCTGCAACTGGACCGATGATATGAACACCAAGGATTTCATGGTATTTCTTATCAGCAATCACTTTTACGAAACCATGTGCTTCATTAGAAGCGATGGCACGACCGTTACCAGTGAAGCTGTTGCGACCGATAAGGATGTTTTCTTTACCGTATTTCTCGATAGCCTGGTCTTCTGTCAAACCAACCATAGCGATTTCTGGGTGTGTGTAAACCGCTGCTGGTGTGAAATCCAATTTAGCCTTGTGGTGGTTACCATGGATGGCATTTTCAGCTGCCACTTCACCCATACGGTAAGCAGCGTGGGCCAACATCTTAGTACCGTTGACATCACCTGGTGCGTAGATACCTGGGATAGATGTTTCTTGGTACTCGTTAACCTTGATACGACCGCGGTCTAGTTCAAGGTTAAGATTTTCAAGACCAGCCAATTGTGGTACACGACCGATTGAAAGAAGGGCTTTTTCAGAAACGATTTCTGAGCCGTCGTTCAATTTGATGGTCAACTGGTTGTTAGCTTCAACGATTTCAGATACACCAACTGAGGTCAAGAATTTCATACCTTTCTTAGAAAGGACTTTTTGCAATTCTACAGACACTTCACGGTCCATACCTGGAATGATACGGTCAGCCATCTCAACAACTGTTACTTCTGTGCCGTATGATGCGTAAACCAAACCAAGTTCCACACCGACTACGCCACCACCCATAACAGTGAGTGACTTAGGAATTTCACGCAAGTCAAGAATATCATCAGAAGTCAATACCAACTTAGAATCAATACCTGGGATATTGATGCGAGAAACTTTTGAACCAGTAGCCAACACAACAGAGCGACCTTTGATGACTTTCTCGCCGATAACAACTGTCTTATCTGGGTTTACTTGACCAAGACCGTTGAAGATTTCAACCTTGTTGGCTTTCAAGAGACCTGCTACACCGCCTGTCAAGGTCTTAACAACCTTGTTCTTGAAATCAACTGTCTTATCCATGTCAACTGTGTAGTTGGTTGAAGCCAAGTTGATACCACGCTCAGCAGCGATTTTCAAGCCGTCAAGGATTTCAGCATTTTTGAGGTAAGTCTTAGTTGGGATACAACCCTTGTTCAAGCAAGTACCACCAAATTCAGACTTCTCAACGATAGCGATTTTACCGCCCAATTGAGCACCACGGATTGCCGCGTAGTAACCAGCAGGACCACCACCGACTACGACCATGTCGTACTCATCCGCAGCCAATTCTGCCTTAGGAGCTTGTGGAGCAGCTGCAGCAGGTGCTCCAGGAACTTCCAAGCCAGCTGCTTTCAAATCAGCAGTTGCTTGAGCGACTTCAGCCGCTGCTGGAGCAGCACCGCTACCTGCTTCAACTGTTTCACCTTCTGCACCAAGGTAAGCGATAACTTCTGTTACAGGAACAGTCGCACCGTTACCATGAACGATTTTCAAAAGAACACCTGAATCTTCAGCTTCTAGCTCCATGCTAGTCTTGTCAGACATCATTTCCAAAATCACATCGCCTTCATTGACGAAATCACCTTCAGCTTTTTTCCACTCGATGATTTCACCTTCTTGCATGTCCACACCGAGTTTCGGCATAATAATTTCAATTGCCATAATTATGATACAAAGAACGTCCAAATGCGACTAAATTTTAGGAGTCCAAAGCAGGATGTTCACATCCAAGGCGGACTATCTAAATTCCGAGCATTTAGTTCGTGTTCAAATGTCACGAACCCGTTCTACATCCTTTCTTTGTTTTCTAATCAGAAATCTAATTCTCTAGTTTAAACCAATGGAGATCTTATCTTAGATCAACAATTCAAGCGGGTTTTCCAACAAGTTCTTGAGGTCAACCATGAATTTCGCGCCGTTCATACCATCAACAATACGGTGGTCAATGGTCAAGCAGAGTGCCATGATTGGACGGATTTTGATTTCACCGTCGATGACAACCGGTGTTTGAACCGTTGACGCCACACCAAGGATAGCAGAGTTTGGTTGGTTGATGATTGGGTTAAAGGTCTTAGTTCCAAACATACCCAAGTTTGTGATAGAGAATGTCGAACCAGACATTTCAGCACCCTTCAACTTACCAGATTGCGCTTTCTTGATGACATCTTTGGATGCAACCACGAATTCAGACAAGCTCATCTTATCTGCGCCGTGAACAACTGGTACAATCAGACCTTCATCTAAACCAACAGCGATACCAAGGTTAACGAACTTGTGCAATTCGATTTCTTGCGCATCGTTGATGAGAGACGCATTCATGTAACGGTGTTCTTCTTTCATAAGCGTACGAACAACTGCAAGACTGATCAAGTCTGTGAAGGTTACTTTAAGACCTGTCTTGTTCATGATTGGTTCAAGAACCTGCTTACGAAGTGCCATGAGGTTGGTCATGTCAATGTCGTAGTTCAGCGTGAAGGTTGGTGCAGTCAAGTAAGAGTTAACCATACCTTTCGAAATAGCCTTACGCATTGGACTCATCTTGATGATTTCAACGCCTTCTGGCAATTCTTTGACTGATTTTTCTTCTGCTTTAGGACTAGCTGCTGCTTCAACCGCTGGAGCTGGTGCAACAAGGGCAAGAACGTCTTCTTTCTTGATTTTACCGTTGACACCTGTTCCTGTCACAGTTGTCAAATCAACACCCAGGTCAGCTGCAATACGAGCTGCAAGTGGAGTAGCCTTAGGAGCCGCACCCTTGAAGTCTTCGACGTCAGACTTGTGGACACGACCATTAGCACCCGTACCAGGTACTAAACCAAGGTCGATACCCAAATCACGCGCCAATTTACGAGCTGCTGGAGTTGCACGAACCATACCACCACCTTGCGGTTTCGCAGCCACTGCTGGAGTTACAATAACCGGTGTACGGCTAGCAGGAACTTCTTCGATAGCTGCTGCTGGCTCAACCACTGGAGCAGAGCTACCAGCCGCTTCCACTGTTTCACCTTCTGCACCGAGATAGGCAATGACTTCCGTTACCGGAACTGTCGCACCATTTCCATGCACAATTTTCAAGAGAACGCCTGACTCTTCAGCTTCCAATTCCATGCTGGTTTTATCAGACATCATTTCCAAGATGACGTCGCCTTCATTGACGAAATCGCCTTCCTGTTTTTTCCACTCGATGATTTCACCTTCTTGCATGTCTACACCGAGCTTAGGCATAATAATTTCAATTGCCATATTTAAGATACCAGGGCCCAACAGAGAGTGACTGGAAATGAGAAATTCCTAAAAATTCCTGATTTCCCAACTCTCCGGCCGGGTTCAATTCCTTTCTTTCAGTTTCTTACGTTTCATTCTTGTTTATAACAAGATTTTCTCTTAACCCTTGTTAACTTGTTTGTAGATTGCCGCTTTGATTTTCTCAACATTTGGCAATACAGCATTTTCAAGAACGTTTGCGTAAGGAACTGGTACGTCGTCTGAAGCGATACGGATGATTGGTGCATCCAAGTAGTCAAAGGCTTCGCTTTCTGTGATGATTGATGCGATTTCACCGATGAAACCACCTGTTTTGTAAGCATCGTTGACCAAGATAACCTTACCAGTTTTCTTCACTGATTCGATGATCAATTCTTTATCCAATGGGATAAGGGTACGTGGGTCAACCACTTCAACGCTGATGCCTTCTGCAGCCACTTCATCAGCAGCTTGGATTGCACGCTCAAGCATACGACCGTAGGAGATGATAGTCACATCTGTACCTTCGCGCTTGATATCCCCTTTACCAAGTGGGATATAGAAATCTGGGTCCAAGTTAACTTCTTCTTTTTTACCGTAGAGAGCTTTTGGCTCCAAGAAGATAACTGGGTTGTTGTCAAGGATTGATGATTTCAACAGACCTTTTGCATCGTTAGCAGTACCTGGTGCAACCACCTTGATACCTGGGATGTGCGTCAACCAAGCTTCAAGAGATTGTGAGTGCTGGGCAGCAGAACCGATACCTGAGCCTGAAGCCACACGGAAGGTTACAGGTGTTTTCAAGCCACCACCAAACATGTAGTTTGTTTTCGCAGCTTGGTTAACAATCGCATCAAGGGCAATGGTTACGAAGTCCATGAAGGTCAAGTCAACGATTGGACGAAGACCAGTTTGAGCCGCACCAACCGCAGAACCAGCGATTGCTGCCTCAGAGATAGGCGTGTCGCGAACGCGTTTTGGACCAAATTCGTCCAACATACCAACAGATGTACCGAAGTCACCGCCGTAGATACCGACGTCTTCACCCATCAAGAATACTTTTTCATCCTTACGCATTTCTTCGCTTTGAGCCAAGTTAATCGCTTCACGCAAGGCCATTACTTTTGTTTCAGCCATTTTTACAATTTCTCCTACTTATAAAAAATTTTTCTTCAATCTAGACTGTAGACTAGTCCACAAAAACGTCTTCGTATGCAATTGAAATATCTGGATCTGGGCTTTCTTGTGCGAATTTCACAGCTGCCTCAACTTGTTCAGCAACTTGTGCTTCGATTGCATCCAATTCTTCGTCGGTAGCAATTTTGTTTTCAGTCAAATACTTGCGGTATTTCTTAAGCGGATCTTTTGCTTTCCACTCATTTACTTCTTCTTTTGTACGGTAAACACCAGCATCTGCTGTTGAGTGACCAAACCAACGATAAGATTCAACCTCAACCATGGCTGGACCGTTACCTGCACGAACATATTCGATAACTTCTTGCATTTTCTCGTAAACAGCAACCACATCGTTACCATCTTCGATATAGTGACCTGGCATACCGTAAGCCGCTGCGCGAAGGTAAAGGTGAGGAATCTTCGTCGAATACGAAATGTCAGTTGAAATACCGTAACGGTTGTTAGTGATAAAGAAGATAACTGGCAAATTCCAAACCGCTGCCAAGTTCATTGACTCATGGAAAGAACCTTCGTTAGTCGCTGAGTCACCTGAGAAGGCGATAACGATATTATCTGTACCAAGGTATTGTTGGGTCAAAGCCGCACCAACAGCCAGGGCATAACCACCACCTACGATACCGTTAGAACCGAAGTTCCCTTTTTCAACGTTGGCCAAGTGCATGGAACCACCACGGCCTTTAGATGTACCAGTTGCCTTACCAGCAAGCTCTGCCATCATACCGTTGATATCAATACCTTTTGCAATAACGTGACCGTGACCACGGTGGTGAGAGAAGATAATATCTTGGTCTGTCAAGCTAGCAATCGGACCTACCGCTGCTGCTTCTTCACCAACTGAGAAGTGAGTCATACCTTGTACAAAGCCACGACGCACTAATTTGTTCAACTTCATGTCAACATCACGAATTTGCTGCATTTTCAAGAACATATCCAAATGTTGCTCTTTTGAAATAGATACCATAATTTCCTCCAAAGGTTTTTTCTCTTTCCTTACTATGATAGACCTTTTTTTCACAAATGGCAAATTTTTGAACCGTTTTCCATTTTCTTGTAAACTTTCTGAAAACCTTGATTTCGTTCACTTTTTCACAAAAATGTCGACAAGGACACACCTGATAAAGTTCTTTTTATCACAAACTTTTTTTCTCTTGAATTTCCAATTGTTTCTATGGTAAACTAGAGGTGGAGGTAGGTATGGATTTTGAGCTATTTCTTATCATTTGTAACTACATAGGGACAATCGCTTTTGCTGTTTCAGGTGCCGTTAAAGGTTTCAGAAAAAAACTAGATATATTTGGGATTTCTCTCCTCAGTCTGATGACAGCTGTGGGAGGTGGTATTATTCGAGATATCATGGCCAATCGTATTCCAACTGCTCTGACGGACCCTTCAGCCATCTACTTATCCGTTGTCGTGGCCATTCTACTCTATCTCTGCGCCATTCATATCCGACAGGATACACCTCTTGACAAGCGGGCCCTGATTCTCCTTGCCCAAACCAACCTCATCTTCGACGCGATAGGTCTGGCAATTTTCGCCCTAATCGGGGCCAGCACTGGCATAGAGTTACAGTTAAATGCTGTGACAACAGGTATTCTTGCGACCCTGACTGGAGTTGGTGGTGGCATTGTCCGAGACTTATTGGTCAATGAGACCCCTATTGTCCTTCGAGAGGACGTTTATGCTGTCTTGGCCCTATTTTCCGGTATGATTTACCATATCTGTGTGGTCAATTGGCAACTACCTCAAATTCCTACCTTTATTACTATATTCATCATCTCTTTGATTATCCGACTGCTAGTCATCAAATACAAAATCAATCTTCCCAACATGGATAGAAAACCAAAGGCCTGAGCATCAACTCAAGCCTTTCACTATTGTGCTTCTATCTGAATCCAGGTCAAACTGTTCAGATCAAAAACTGGTGATTCTGCTTCTATCTCAGGAACAGGACCCAATCCCGGAATATGTTCGTCATATTGATAGAGCTTGGATTGACCAGCAACCTCATAAAGATAGCTACCATCTTGTAGGGGACGGAGAATGGCCTCCTCACCTATTTCAGGACCGATATGACGGAAACTGTCAACCAGGCGTAAGAGGTCCCCTCCACCATACAGAGTATAGAGGTCAATCAGCACATAACTATCTGATTTTTTCAGAGCAATGATCAGATCTTCAACCCCATCTTGGTTAAAATCATACAGGCTATAGAAAGCGCCAGCATAGATTTCCGGCTGATGAACCAAGAATAATTGGGTGCTGACCTGTTCGGGATTGATAGCTTCTGGTTGGGCAAGACTAGCTTGGTAATTTCCGATGACGTCCTGATAAATTACTGGTAAGGAAAAACCTTGCTGAGCAGAAGACCCCGCCTCTTGCTCACTTGAACCAACCGATATCTCTTCTGATTCCGTTGGAGCAGAAGTTTGAGTAGACGTTTCTGTCTCAGTAGTAGTGGACTGCAAATCTGCTGGCTGACAAGCAGCTAGAAATGTCATAGCCCCCAAGAGCAGACCAAGATATTTTACCCTCTTCATAGAAACCTCCAAATGTTCTTTCTATTCTTAGTATAACAAATATTCTGAGGCTTGTATAGGATTTGGAGAGCCAGAACGAATAACCCCTGACTCTCATAACATATCTGAAGTCAGTCACCCCTTTCAAACTAGCTCAATAGTAACAGCATTCTTTGTCTCCAATCTACAGATAGTTCAATGCTCATAGTTCTCGCTCCATCCCCGATAAAATATAAAAAAGAAAGAAAACACCCGACAAATGCCGGGCGCCTTCAGGAGATTATATGAAAAAGAATAAATAGAGTATACTGAAGCCTCCTTAAAGAAAACTTAAAGTTTTCTTACCAAAACAATTTTGTTCCATGGACTTGGTCAATCGGTAGCTTGTTGACCAATTCTGGAACGTTATTCACCGTCAATCCACCACCAATAAGGATTTGAATTTTTCCCTTGGCATAAGTCACAATCTCGTTTAGCCAGTCAATGTTTTCCAAAGCACAACCAGACAGATTACCCCGCGTTAAAATCCGCGTCACACCGTGTGCTGTCAGCCAATCAATGGCCTCAAATTGTCTCCTGCGTGGTATTTGGTCAAAGGCCATGTGAAAAACAACTTCGCACCCTTCAGACACGGCCAATAATTTCTCCAAAGCGACCTCGTCCAGCCAATTTTCCTCGGTCAACAGACCATAAACCAGACCGTCCGAACCCAGTTTCTTGGCCACCTTACAATCTTCTACCATCATGTCCACTTCCACCTCATCATAACAGAAATTCCCGCCACGGGGGCGAATCATGGTCATGACCGTCGCATCATTTTCATGGGCCAGTTGACAAACGTAATCAATCACCGCATAGCTAGGTGTCGTTCCACCGACTGCCAAATTATCGCACAACTCCACTCGTTGCGCCCCTAAAGAAAGGGCACGCGCTACGTCAATATGGTTCTCCGAACAAAATTCTCTAAGCATATTTTCTCCTTTGTAAGCCTTTTCTTTTAGTATAACAAAAAAGAGCATCTTAACCAATACTCTTTCGTGAAATCACTAAATCTTTCAGGGAAATAAGTAGAACAGCCACCAAAATCAGCACCATCCCCCAAAAATCAATGGGATAAAATTGCTCATTAACTAGCCAAACGGCAAAAAAGACCGATGCGACCGGCTCAATCGAAGCCAACAGACTGCCCTTGACCGGACCGACCATGCTGACACCCTTGAGAAAGGCTGTATAGGCAAAAATGGTACCCACACCAACAATTCCCAACATGCCCAAGAGACTACCACCGTCCACGGGAAGGCTCTGGCCCCAGGTCCTAAAGGCAAGGACTGCCACCAAACCACCCATCAGCATGCCAATCCCAATGACCACCATACTTCCATATTGGCGAATATAGCGAGTAGGCAGGATGATATAGAGAGCGTAAGTGAAGGCGGAGAAAATCCCCCAAGCCAGACCAAGCGGTGTCACCGCCAGCTTGTCCAATTGCCCGTGTGTCGCAATCAGAAATGTACCTACTACAGCAAGAGCAATCGACATCAATTCAACCGCTGTCGGCTTTTGTCGGTCCCGCAGACAGGTATAACCCAAGACCAAAATAGGACAGAGATATTGCAAAACCGTTGCCGTACCGGCATTTGTATAGTAAATGGCTTGTAGATAAGCGATTTGATTGAGCACCAAGCCCAGCATGGCAAAGAGGAAAATCCCGAGCAGGGCTTTTTTTCTACCATTTGTCAAGTCCATCAAGGTATTTGACGAAAAATATTTTGAGTCTCGTAATCCAAATATGGAAATTAT
>NZ_JBIMJM010000015.1:0-38969 GCF_043674115.1 Streptococcus sp. A34
AAGTCTTTGAATTATCAAACACCTTACCAAGTTTTTCTGAGTTATATAAAAAGTCTAACTTAATTTGACAATTTAAAGATAGTAAAAAGGGGTTCAAAAGGAAAATTAATATACAACAAAAGGTATTAAGAAGGGAGACCTCAAAATCAGGTATCCCTCTTTAGTTAATCAATTCTTCTAACCGTTTTTGTCACAAATCCAAATATAGCTAGTACATTGAAACAAACATAGAAAGTAGTAAAACTCCAAACTCCATTAGTTGCTAAATCTTCTAAATAGAGATATCTCTCAGTAAAAAAGAGGTAAATGCCATAGATTTCTATAAAGACTAATCCACTGATGAGTCCGATAAGAAATAAAGCACCTGAAACTTTCACAATCTGATAAAGGACAAGCAACATCAGTCCTATTGCTGCGATAATCAAAAGGCTTTGTAGAATTTGCTCCAACATCTTACACCTCTTTCTAGGCTAATTGCTTGCGATAGTAGTCAGCCTGTCTCTTGTCTAAATCATCAAGTTGGGCAACCAAATCAAGGTATTCCGTCTTTGTCACCTCATCTAAGTTTGGAAAATCATTCTCACGACTTGTGATGATGATTTCCAGCTGTCCAGTAATTTCACGCCTTGAAAAACTGTAATCAAAGGTCTCATCTTCATACTGTTCCTTTAAAGTTTGGTAGTTTGCCCTATCTTCTGAACTCGTAAAGCCTTGTGACAACCATTCTTCAAGTTGATAACGCATTTCTTCTACTGTTTTGGTCATGGTCTGTTCTCCTTTTGTGATTTCTTGACTTCATTTTACCGCGTTCAAAAATATTTGTCAGCCTTTTTTCTTATATCTCGAGTGCTAGTTGTTGCTTCTTTTGGGCTGTTGTATCTTCACTAAACTTGGCCAAAGCTGCATCTATCTCTTCAATCTCTGCTTCTTTTTCAACCAAGGGAGCCAAAACATCATACTTAGCCTTTACAAGTTGATAATCTTCTTCCTTGGGAAAGACTTTTTCAACTTCTACTTTGGCTACTCGTAGCTTATCTTTTAAATCCTTTACCAGCCCTTCTGTCTTTTCTTGGTCATCCATGATATGGTCAATGGCATTACTAATCCGTTGAATGGTTCCCACGTCTGATTTCAAATCAAGGGCGACAGTATACTGATTATCTCCTACAATCATTAAAGAGACAGTCTCTGGCAAGGGCTCACTAGGACCTCGTGTAGTCATTTTTAAGTCAAATCCTCTAAAGCTGGCAAGTGTTCTGACTTCCTTGGTCTCTGAGCGGTTATAGGTAATGAGTTTTCGCAGGTAGTCCCCTGCTTCTGTACGATTATCCATTTTCTGATTGTCAAATCGCATGACAAAATCTTGCGACTTTGTTGCCAAAGATTGGGCAATATCCTTATCATATTGACTCAACCGTTTTTCCATAATAGGGAGGTGCTTCTCGCTATAGGAAATCGTATGGCGATACTCGTCTTTGGAGCGATTAAAGGCGCGTTTTTGATTTTCTAAAACTGTCAGTTCATTTTCCAACTCCATTTTGAGCTTAAGGTAGGGATTACCAGTGGCTAAAGCCTTAAAGTCAGAAGCAGTCATGGTTTGTTCATCAATGTCTTCAGCTGATCTCACAGGATCTTTTGAGGTCATTATCTGCGTAATGTATTTGAGCTTATTCTCCTGTGTCTGCCAGAGGTAATTGTCGAAGCTCCCTTTAGTAATATAGTGATAAATATCTACCTCTTGGTGCATGTTTCCCTGACGAATCAATCTACCATTTCGCTGGACAATGTCTGAGGGACGCCAGGGAACATCTAAGTGGTGGACTGCTTTCATACGTGATTGTACGTTTAATCCTGTTCCCCCTTTTTCCGTAGAAGCCATGAGAATCCGTACTTCTCCACTATTGACCTTTCGTGATAGGGAATTTTTCTTCTCATCGGTATTGGCATCATGCACAAAAGCAATCTGTTCTTTGGGAATCCCTCGATCAACCAGCAAACCTTTCAGTTCATTATAAACATCAAAACCTTCTTCCTTACTTTTAGGGGTACCAATATCAGAGAAAATCATCTGAGTAGCCTTTTCTCCTGCTCCTTCAAGGTAGATTCGCTCGACATTATCAACCACTTGAAGGATTTTCTGATTATCTGATAAGGTATAAACAGGATCAATCAACCGCATATCAATAGCTAGTTTTCTGGCTTCTCCTGTGATTTTAAGCATGTTATCTCTACTTGGATCAACACTACCTGACTTGATAGCGTCTGAACGCTTTACCAGCTCTTCCAAATAGTATTTCTGAGCTTGCGTTAACTCGCTTTCCACCGCAATAATCTTAGCCTCTGGTACTGGTAAATCAAGCATGTCTGAGGTCTGAATATCGGCAGTTTCCTTGTAGATTCGCATGAGTTCAGGAAGGTTGACAAATTTCTTAAACCGTTTCTTAGGTTGGTACTTATCACCTGTCGGGGCTAGTTCCATGGAGTTTTCGATATTCCCAAAAGCCCCAACCCACGAATCAAAATTTGATACCTGGTATCGCTCTAAAACATCAGGTTGAATGTAATTCATCATGGTGAAAAGTTCACTAATAGAGTTAGAAACTGGTGTTCCTGTCGCAAAAACGACATTTCTATCTCCATGCTCTGCCTGAACCTGTCTCACCTTCATCTCCATGTCTACGTTCTTTTTTGAAGTAGTATTGGTAATGCCAGCGACATTCCCAAGTCCAGTGATTGGACGGATATTCTTGAAGTGATGAGCCTCATCCACAAAAAGAAAATCAATGCCAAGGTTTTCAAATTCGATAAAGGTATCTCGCTCTAGTTTTTGGAGTTCTTCCAACTGGTGTTCCAATCCCTTAATCGAACGCTCCGCTTCTTTCACCGTATAATCAGAATCACTTCCTAGTTTAATTTCTCTGAGTTGCTCGAGTTTGTCATTGATATAGGTGACCTGTTTTTCACGACTCATCGGTATTTTCTCAAACTGGGAATCCCCAATGACAATGGCATCATAGTCCCCTGTAATAATCCGAGACACAAACTGCTTGCGTTTGGCTTTGGCAAAGTCTTTCTTAGTGGTCACATAGACTTTTTTGGTTGGGAAAAATTTCATGATTTCTTGACCAAACTGTGCAGTCAAACTAGACGGAACCACATAAAGAGGTTTATGCACCATCCCTAATTCTTTCAACTTGAAACCAGCTCCAAGCATGGTCAAAGTTTTTCCAGACCCTACCTCGTGGGCTAGTAGGGCACGTTTTTCCTCGACAATTCGTTGAATGGCATTCTTTTGGTGAGGACGTAAGGATATATTCTGAGCAAGTCCATCAATGGTTAAATGGCTACCATCATAGGTCTTTGATACTGTACGATTGTAGAGCCTATTATAGGTATCTTCAATCATTTGTTGAACTTCTGGATACCTTGCCACATAGTCTTGAAAGAGTTCTTGTAGGTGTGTCTCCTTAGCACGCAGGACTGTTGTTTTCTCCACATCCGTCACATTCTTTTTCTTATCCCCTTCGACAACTTGTTTTGTGATGGTTGGTTGATTGGAATTCAGGAGATTTTCAAAGATTTTTCGACCACTATCATAGCGTGAAGCAGGGACACCTAAACTCCTATCTGTTGCGTTGGAATAGGTGTAGGCAAACTTAGATTGGTAAGTGATAACCCCGTCAATGGGACTGACCTCAAGGACTGTCGCTACTTCTTGGTCTGACAGTTCATAGGCTTTCCCCATAAAGGTTTCTTGGGCAAATTTTCCGTAAACAGACAAAGGAATCCAGCGTGAACCGATTCGATAATCAATGTCTGCCAAAGTAATGCGTGCTGGTTTGACTGATTCTAGAAGTCCCGCATAATGCGGCCAGTTAAAGTCCTGATTGTCTTGTTTGACAAATAGGTCCACCACTTCTAACTTGGTAACGACATCCCCTGACAAAAAGTCTTGGCGAGAAACATAGGTCAATTCCCCATTCAGATACTTCTCAGGATCAGGCATAATGAGGTCTCCTAGCTCCTCAATCAAGGACATCTTAGAATCGACCTGATAAATGGACATCATATAAGTAAAATCAACCCCTCTGCCGTCAGCCAAGCTAGAATTTAAGGCATCAAGGGCTGTATGTACCTTTTTAACCTCTTTTTCAGGACGCACTAAAGCCTTCTCAAAAGCAAGGGATTTAGTATAGATAACAGACTTTCCACTTGGATCCAGACGTTCATCTTCCAAACTAGCAAGAAGCGAATACTTATCATCACTATCAAAAAGATTGCGGTTCACTGCACTGTTCAAATACCCATAGTGTTTGACAAAGCTATCATAGGTACGATTGAGTTTGCCTAACAAGTGGTTAAAGGTCTCCTTATCGTAGTCATAATAGCGTTGAATGGCAATAACTTCTTGGTAGGCATTGCGAATATTGACCATTCCTTTGATTCGTGCCACTTCTTTATCAGACAATGGAGCTTCATAGAAAACTGTCTTTTTATAATATCCCTTAAACTGACCACGTTTTGCTGCATCATCGGTCACATAGACATCCAGAGCAGTGTTATCAGTCACTTCTAAGGCATTAAAGCGATCAATCTGCTTTTGAGAATGTTTGGTGTCCCATGCTTTGAAGTTGCCCTCTTCATCGACATAGTAACTGATTTCTTCCGTCTTGGTTCCGACTCGAATGCCTTTGTTATCTCGATAGTAAACTGTAGAACCCTGATAACCAAAACTGTACTGGCCTAGATTCTCCCTCATTTCAGCTGGAATGGAGGTATCAATGACTTGTTTGGTCAACACATCTGGGTTAATGATGACCTCATTTCTATCAATCTCTCTTGGGGCTTTTACTTGATGTAGAGCTGCTTCAACACTTGCAATCAAGTCATCACTAGTCCCCTTAACAGAAAGTGTTCCTCCGTTAAAATTTCTGACCTCGTAGGTTCCTAGCACCTGGCTATTGTATTCTCCATCAAAGTAAGGATTGAGCCAAATGCGACTATCCTTGTCATAACGAATGGAACCTGAAAAGGCTAAATCGTCTGCCACATATCCCTTGTCTAAGTGTTTCTGGAAGAATAACATATCCGTTGTGACACTCGTTCCTGCAATGGCCTTAAAGGCAGAATCAGGCAGTCGAACCCCACCAAGAAATTCAGTTGTCTCACGAATATCTTGTAAAATATTTTCTGTTCGCTTATCCATAGTTCCTGTGGAAGAGATAATCGCTACTTGTCCACCATCATGAACCAAATCAAGTGACTTTTTGACAAAGTAATCATGAATCATGTAAGGCCTATCGTACCTGTTATCCGCAATTCGTATATTGGCAAAGGGAACATTTGAAATCACCAAATCAAAACTATTGTCGTTAAAAGCCACCGTCTCAAAGCCCTTAATTTCAATGTGACTATTTGGATGAAGGTGTTTGGCAATAGCTCCTGTAATAGTATCTAATTCCACACCATATAACTCACTCTTTTCTCTTAAGTGTTTGGGCATAGCCGCAAAGAAATTCCCTGTTCCCATGGAAGGATCTAGAATTTTACCACCTGTAAAACCATCTCTTTCCAACTTATCCCACATCTGACGGATCAAGGCTGGGTCTGTATAATAGGCTGTCAGAGAGGACTGTTTCATATCCGAATACTCTTTATCTGTGACTAGGCTTTTCAGTTCTTCTCGTTCCTTAGAAAATTTTGGATTATAGTCATCAAAAAATTCATTGGCTAGTCCACCCCAGCCTACATACTTGGCAAGGAGTTCTTGTTCATTTTTACTTGCCTGACGGTGTCCCGTTTCAAGTGTTTTAACCAAACGAATGGCCGCAATGTTTGTCTCAACCTTATCTCTAGCAGTCTTTGGATAAAAGTCCGTCATATCTTCTGGAAAATAAAAGTCCGTTACTGGAATCTCTGGAATTGTTTCGACTACTACCTCTTCAGGAATTTGACGATCTGTTTCTTCAAGATCAGTATCATTATGACCTTTTTCTGAACTATCTGGTTCCAATAGTCCAATGCTCTGAAATGGCTCCTCTTCCAGAAATGAAAAAAGATTTAGTTCTTGGTCCGCTTCTTCTAACTCTGTTTGTTTTTCTGCCTTTGGCTGATGAAGTGCCTGACTGACTTCTTCCCAGGTCCTCACATAAAGAACTGGATTTTGTTCAATGATATCCGAAAAATCATTGACTAACTCAATCCGAATCAAACCATTCAATCGAGCATCGCTGACCGACACGACCTCAAAGTCCTGTCCCTTATAGGAAACCAATGACCCCAGAGGATAAGTGTCCAATACTCTCTGGACTAGTGGATTTTCCGCGAATTCTTCATCAGCTACTTCTTTTCCCTCAACTTTCTCTAGCTTGCTCTTCCAATCTCTGAGGGTTAAATCTGGCTGATTGCGTTTATCTTTTTCAAATTGTTCCGCATCTTCTCTGCTGATTTCTTCGTGTAAAAAGGCGTAGGCAACTTGTCGCAGCTCTTCAATGGAAAGCTGGCTACCAAAGAAAAATTCAACCTTTTCATGGCTTAGTCCCATTTGGAGTAGTTCTGTCGCAAGGGCTAGTTGAGTTACCGAGGCTTTGGGATAACCACCTAATAAAGCAAGGTCCGCATTTTTTAAACGAAAACGACCAGCCGCATCCAATAAAATACCGACTTGGTCTGGG
Organism: Streptococcus sp. A34; assembly: GCF_043674115.1. Lineage (NCBI taxonomy): Bacteria > Bacillati > Bacillota > Bacilli > Lactobacillales > Streptococcaceae > Streptococcus > Streptococcus sp. A34. Next base: position 6,675 of record NZ_JBIMJM010000015.1, read on the forward strand.
TCAAACTGAGATAGCTCAATCCCCACTTGAGTCAATTTTTCTTGATTTTCTATCCTAATGGCTTGTCCAATTTTTTCTAATTCCTTTTCTTCGACTCTAGTCAAAGTTCTTTTCAACTCATAGGGACTACCATCAGCTTCTAGATAGGTAAGTAACTCCTCGCCCTCAAAGATTGGTGTCATTTCCATTTCAGTGTCAAAATCACCTCGTTTAAAACTTGGGACTTTGGAACGTTCATTTCGAATTTGGTCAAAATATGTTAGAATCTCAAATTTACGTCGTAAAGATAACTCTTCATAAGCTGGCAGATGACTGGTTTTTCCTGTTTGAACATCTAGTTGAGACAAATCTACATCTAAACTAGCAATGATGAGAGAGCCATCTTCTCTAAATGATATTGCTTGATGAACACTTGTTTTGTGCTCATCAACAGTTTCTTCATTTTCTAGAACTGTTTCATCAACTCCTGTTTCAAGCTCAGGCTCGTAAGTCAAGAGAAACTGTTCAATATCTCGGCTAATCCGATCCGCTAAATTATTAGCCACACGATAAACATTGACCAAATTAGCTCCCCTACTCTTTTGTAATAGAGAATCTGGTGAAATAGTTTGGTAGTGTCCATTTGAGTCTAATAGTTGAAAACGAGTGGCCAGATTGAACAAGGCCACATCAATCACCAAGTCTTTTTCAGACGGCGATAATTTGTCAAGTTTTTGGAGACCAGTTTGGCCAAATACTTGTGTATAGGTCAATAGATCATGAGCAGTATCATAAGGACTAGCCTGGACAAAAGCTGAAACATCTGTCTCAAAGTGAAGTACCTGAACAGATCTTTTTATTCCCTGCCTATTTGTCATAAACTGACGAATAAGACTATCCCACTCCTCATCAAAATGCTGTGCTTGGTAATATAAAAATGCCTCAAGCAGGGCTCTATCACGAGGAATGGTGGCTCTCATCATTTGTAGTAAGACTTCTTGATTCATTATTCCCTCCCATTTCAAAAAGGCTGAGAGTGTTTCTCAGCCCTTTGCGTTAATCTAGGACCAAGGCTCGTTGGTCTCTTTCTTGTGGAATACCTTCCATTACAGTTGCCACATAGTGTTGTAAGAAATTACTTTTCTGGTCTAGTAAATCTTTTTGCAAGGCAAGGTGAACCAAATCTCCAAAGTAATCCTGACTGGAAATAGCCAATTCCTGTTGAATTATGGCCTGTAAGGTTTCAAGGCTAAGTGGTGAATAATCGTCACTATCCAAAACCTCATACTGTTCCAAGGTGTCTGAAAGACTATTTGAAGACATTAAATCCATAATAAAACTAGATCCTTCACCTGTTCGGTACAGCTTTTCCAGAATGTCAGTCATATCTGCCTGTAGTTCATCCTGATAACTATCCACTTTATCTCGTAGCTCATCACTAATCAAGGATAGGTCATCTTCATCCATATAATCTTGATAAACCTGATTGAGGATTGTTCTATTAGAAATACTTAATTCCAAAGAGAGAAAAGCTTTGATAAACTCTTGGTAATCGACCTTCTCCATTTCAGACAAAGCCTCTTTCATGGTGTCAAAGTTCCAAGCCATCACACAACTCCTTTTGTGGGACTAGTGGTGAATGTCCAGATTGTAGCTCTTCTAAATCAGCTTGACCATCACCATCTGTGTCAACAGACTGCGGATTGGTTCCCAAAGCTAGTTCCTGAGCATCTGTCAAACCATCTTGGTCTGAATCCTTTTCATAAATAGTTTTTGGATTCATCTACTTCTCCTCCTTTTTCTTTAGTCCATAAGCTGTACCAAGTAGAATACCGGCTCCAATCAAGCCCAAAAGGGTTTCCTGTTCCCCTGTATTTGGCAAAACGCTAGCTGGAACAGGTGGTTCTATAGTCTCAATTGGTGGTTGAGGTGGTGAGGGTTGATTTGGACTTGGTTCTTCAGGTTGAGGTGTATGTGTTACAACTGTATTTGAGCTGATGACATAGCCATTCACTGTATGAAGGTAGGTATTCTCCACCTGACCAGTCGCAATCCGTTTCATCTGCAGGTAAACATCTGCCTGAAAGGCTGAATCATCAGAGATAGTCTCTAAGAAGGATTTATCAAATGAAATTGACACTAGGCCATTTTCTGTATCCACCTGTTGCAAGGTATATTTCGTAACCTCCGTTCCTTCTTTTAAGACAGAACCGTCTTTGAGGATGACATCCGTCATCAGATAGCTGCGATAAACACCATTATACTCATCATGCTTTTCATCATAGTTATCTTCAAAACCATATTCAAATAAATCAGTCGCACGATTGCTTGGAATCAATGCTCCAACCAAGCGATAGTTAAAGGTTTGATGCAAGGCCACTTCTTTCCCGTCAAGGCTCTCATATTTATGAGACAAGTCGATCACCACATCTTTTTGTGGGTCTAATTTTGGAACATTATTAACCACTGTTTCCGTGACATAGGCCAAGCCAAAATCAATCTGATAGGCTGTATTTTCATACTGACCACCTGTTTTGGTCAACTCATTTTTAACTGTCATCGGAAGCGTGACAATTAAGGTTTGACCAGTCTTCACATAAGTATCATAATAGGCTTTTGGATCATCGCTACTAAGAACTTGAATGGCTCCTTTAGGTGTAAACTGACGTTTAGCCATGGCATCTTGGACGACTTTCGGAGCTTCTGACAAACTAGCGTAGGTGCTGACGGAGATAGCAGATACACGATTGCCATCCTTATCCAAAACTTGAATGCCATCAGGATTTAGGGTAAGGGCTTCTTCTGGGTAATCGTCTACCATGTAAAATCCCTTGGCAAGAACATCATCCGTCACGACCATGTCCTTGTATTGACTGTAATCCAAGACAATTTTGTAATAATTGACCGTATTCGGAAGAACAGTCTTTCCATCAATTGAAATACCTTCTTGGTTGGTATTAGACTTATGTGGAGTTACTTTAGGGACAAAATTGGTCACCGTGTTGGTTTCATAGGCTTGCCCAAAGTCCACCTGATAAGCCACGTTTTCATAAGACTTCCCTGAATTAAGCATGGTTTCCAAAACCGTCATCGGAGTGACAATGGTAATATTCTCCCCCTTGGTCACATAAGATTCAAAAAAGGCTTGTGGGTCCTCAGGCATGAAAACTTGAAAAGCTCCTTTAGGCTGAATTTTTTGTTTCGAAAGGGCTGCTTGTAGCATTTTAGGAGCTTCTGATAATTGAGAATAAGCCTTCACCGTGATTCCTGAAACTGTTTTGCCATCAGATGTGATAAACTGAATAGCTGCTTCATCCGGCAATAAAGCTTCTTCTGGATAATCATCCACAAAGTAAAAACCTTGTGCAATCTGAGAGTTGTCTGCTTTAATCCCTCGGTATTGGTCCAAATCCCATGAGAGAGTATAGTGATTTTGAGTTCCCACTAGCATGGGCTTCCCATTGATGTCTACTTTGTCTTTATTGAGGTTTTGTTTCTTGGGTTCTGGAGAAACAAGGGTGTTGGTCACTTCCTTGGTTTCATAGCCATTGCCGAAATCAACTTGATAAGCCTTGTTTGCATAGGTCTTTGTCTGACCATAGAGACTATCTTTAACTGTCATTTTGGTCAGTAAAGCTAAAGATATTCCAGTTTGAACATACTGGTCATAAAAGGCTTGGTTGTCATCCGGCAAAAAGACTTGAAAGGCACCTGTCGGTGTAATCTTAGCACGAGCTAATTTATCTTGAAGGTCTTTAGGTGCTTCATTTAGGGAAGCATAGTTTTTAACCGTTATTCCTGATACCTTCTGACCATCAAGGGTTGTAACACCCGTGCCATTTTCCACCATATCAAGCACTTCCTCTGGGTAATCGTCCACAAAGAAGAAGCCTCGTGCAATTGTCTCTTTAGCAGAACGATCTCCCTTATACTGGTCCAAATCCCAAATCAATCGGTAGTGGTTGGTTGTGCCAAGGGCTACGACCGTGTCATTAATGAGGACACCATCCGCATTTTCATTGTTTTTATCTGGTGTAATGAGTGTGGTTGTCTCCCCATCACCTGGTGTACGAACCGTTACAACATTTGAAGTGACTGTGTAAGCATTGGTTGTGCCCTTGTTCAAAAGGAGTTTGTAACTATTGGAATAGGTTGCCCCATCATTTTGAACAGAACCATAGAGTTTTGGAGCAGTCAGTTGATAAACCTTGGTTAAATCTTTATTTACCTCCTGCAACAAGTTTTCCTTTGCGGTCAAGGTCACAAAATTCTTAGTCTCATCAAAGCTAAGGACATAGTTTCCATTCTCTTTTTGTGTTGTTTCCTTATCAAAGAGGTAACCAGCAGGCAAGTAGTCCTCAAAAATGAGACTAGTCGTTTGGGCACGATTGGGCGATAAGGCATCAACTGTTAAGGGATAAATCACCGTTGAATCTTTAGCGACAGTTTTCTCATGAAGATTAACTTGGTCACTATTGACCACTTCTTTCATAATCTCTGGAGTTGTCGTCAAACGGTACGCATGATAATGGACAGTTGGTACTTGTGGTGGCGTTGGAAGTTCTTTTGGAATTGGTTTAACAGGTAAGGTTACCTTGGTCAAAGTTAGACTAGGCTGCACTACTTCTTCCAAAGGCTTTGGCGTGAAGGTCACAGGCTTTTCAGGTGTAAAGGTTTTTGGAGTAAAGATATCTGGTGTTACCGTAATAGGTTCTGGAATGGGTTCAAGTTCCACCGTTACATGAGGTTTGGGACTATACGGTATTACAGTACGTGCCACTGGTAGGGTATTTAAGGCGAACCAGTATGACAAGCCAACATTCTGTGGCATATCGCCTTGGCCAAAGGTTACTGTGTAGGTATTACCTGATGTAACTGTTGAGACAATAGCTCCTTTATAAGCATAACGACTTGATGTGGTATCCCATTCCTCAGGTAAATTCAAATCACTTGCACGGTTTGAACCCAACGAACGGGCCAGACCTTCATTAGTCACTTGAACGGTAGAACCATTAATCGGCACAAATTTCCCAGATGAATCTTTGACATATTCTAGACCAATGTCATTATGATTGAGGGAAGAGTGTGTGAAGACTCCTGGCTTTTCTTTGGAGAAGGTAACTTGTGAACCGTCTTCCAAGAAATACTTAGCAACTACACGAAACTCCATCTTGTCTGTTCGCCAGTCACCGTTTCCGTCATTTCGATAGGCAATAAAGCCCTCTGTGGGATCGTTTGGTACAACCAGCTTCACGGCATCGGTTCCAGCTGGTGATACAAGGTTGGTAATATCGTAAGTCACTCGACTAATCTTTTTACCATCAAATCGTGCATTTTGAAGATTTTGATAGCTAAAACTAAGAGTCTCACCTGTTTTGAAGCTGTCATAGACAAAGAATCCTGTTGAATCCAAAATTCTTGAGTAGCCACCCAGCAAAGCATCGCCAGTTGAAATAATCTGATCAGGATTTCGGGTATTGGCTCCATGTTGTGCTTGTGGCTCACCGTTATTGAGATTGAGGGCTTGAGCAAGGGCTTCAGAAATATAACCTTCTTCACCTTTTGAAATCTCGGCAAAATCACGTTGATAGCGTTCCAATTCTTTGGCATTATAGGCATCAATCGCTTCATTCTCTTTTCTGGCTGTGGCTTCTTTTTCTTGATTTCGTTTAGTAATGGCTTCAATCTCAGCTGCACGATCTGAAACTAATTGTTGTTTCTCCTGATTAGCTTGATCTACTGCGGCTTGACCTGCACGGTTTTCAGCATCTACAGCTGCTTGACCTGCCTGATTCCGCTTTTCAATGGCTTCATTATCTGCCTTTGCCTTAGCAAGTCCAGCTTCATTTTCTTTTTGAATGGCCTGATTTTTCGCAACAATATCATCTGCCTTTGTTTTCTTTGTTAGATAATCCGCTACAGCTTGTTCGTTAGTTGATTGAATGGTTTCAACAGCCTTGCCATAGTTTGTATAGTCAAGTACAGATGTCCCATTTCCTGATGAAACTACTTGTTCAATTACTGTCACATCAGCATCTGCATACCGAGTTTTTAGGTCTTTGACTTTGGTATCAACCCAAGCATTTGTCTCTTTACCAGTTTGGTTGGCCCCCTCGTAGGCCTGTGACAGCTCCTTATTTTCCTGTTCGATGCGGGCTTTATTCGATTCGTATGTCGCTTTGTCAGCTTTGTAGGTTTCAGTAACTTCATTGATAGCCTCAACTTGGTTTTGGGCATCTTCTTCTGCTTTTGAAATTTGTTGGTTGGTTTCTGTCGCAGAAGTTGTATTTCCCAAGTCCATTGGACTATCTTCAACCGTAGAAACACCTTTAGCCTTTGCTTCTTCAACTGCTTGTGTTACCGTATCATGTGGTACGGTGACAGCAATCGCTCCGTTAGATTGTCCAGTTGACCCTAAACTTTCAGCTTGTTCAGAAACATGGTTTGGTTGTGCTTCTGGTAAATTTGTGGCTGGATTCTCCGTTCGTTGAATGGTGGTGTCAACTGATGATGTGACTTCATCAGCATGTGCAACCGTTCCTCCCCAAGCAACAACAGCTGTCACCATGGTTCCAAGGGCAACCGAACATAAAGTACGATATTTTTTACTCTTGCGAAAGACGTGTTTCTCGCCTTTTTCCTGATTGACAAGAAAGTGATGATTACATGTTTTGGTCATAAATAGTCCTTCTTTTCTTTTTTATGTAGCAACAAACTGTCACTCTTTATTAGATACGAGGGCGTTAAGCGAGCACGACAAAAATAGGAGTTTTGACGAAGAACTTTCCGTTCTAGGAGAAACTCTCTTTTTTGTACAGCTCGTAGCCCAAGTTCAATACCATCATAAAAAAGAAGGCTTGATTTTGTTATCACAATAAAATGAGGGAAAAGAAAATGTTGCTTTTATACCACAAATATTGTAAAATTGTAGTGTAAAAGCAACAAGTGGGAGGCCGTATGTCAAAAAAAGAGATTCTACTCGATTTTATAGAAAAGAACAATGGAATTGTCACAAACAAAGATTGTAAAGCACTAGGTATTCCAACAATATATCTGACAAGACTAGAGAAAGAAGGCATTATCTTCCGAGTTGAAAAAGGTATTTTCCTAACCCAAAACGGAGACTATGATGAATACTACTTCTTTCAATATCGTTTTCCTAAGGCTATTTTCTCTTATATTTCGGCACTGTATCTACAACAGTTTACAGATGAAATTCCACAATATTTTGATGTGACAGTTCCTAGAGGCTACCGCTTTAATACTCCTCCAGCTAATCTAAATATTCACTTTGTCTCTAAAGAATACAGCGAGCTGGGAATGACTACTGTACCTACTCCTTTGGGAAACAACGTAAGGGTATATGATTTTGAACGTATTATTTGTGATTTTGTAATACATCGAGAAAAGATTGATTCCGAACTCTTTGTCAAGACACTTCAATCTTATGGGAACTATCCTAAAAAAAATCTAGCAAAACTCTATGAATATGCGACAAAAATGAATACTTTAGAAAAAGTTAAACAAACTCTGGAGGTTCTAATATGAACAAAGCTAAATTAACAGCACTCTGTCATAAAATATCAAAGAATACTGGTTTAACCTTTAATTCCGTCATGACCTATTACTTCCTAGAAGTCATTTTGAAAAAATTAAGTCAAAGTTCTTATTCAAATCACTATATCTTCAAAGGAGGATTCCTACTTTCGAATGTCATCGGAGTTGAATCTCGTAGCACTGTTGATATTGACTTTTTATTCCATCAAATAACACTCTCAGAAGAAACTGTTAAACAGCAACTCAAGGAAATTTTAGCAGATTCCGAAGAAGGTATATCTTTTGTGATTCAATCAATCACAGCTATTAAAGAAAGTGATGACTATGGTGGCTATCGAGCAACAATTTCGTGCCAACTTGAGAATATTAAACAAGTTATCCATTTGGATATTGCGACAGGTGATGTTGTAACTCCTCAGCCGATTACATACGACTATAAAGCTATTTTTGATGAAGACAATTTTCCAATCATTGCTTATACAATTGAAACAATTCTAGCTGAAAAACTTCAAACCATCTATTCACGTAACTTCTTGAACAGTAGAAGCAAAGATTTTTACGATGTTTATATTCTTTCCAAACTGAAGAAAGAAGACATTGACTTCATTCAGTTGAGAAATGCCTGTCAGAGAACATTTTCATATCGCGAAACAGAACTCGATTTTGTAAAGATTATTGAACTACTCGAGAGGTTCAAATCTGACCCTATTCAGAATAAACAATGGCAAAATTATTCAAAAAAATATAGCTATACAAAAGGGATTTCACTTGCAGATGTTCTTGATGAGATGATTCGTCTCATAACAGTTCTCATTTCTATAAATTCTGATTAATCGTGACAAAAAAACACAAAAGATATGCTAACATTTATTCATTTTGTTAGCATATCCTTTTTTATTTCGTCGTAAAAGCAAAACTCAAGCTACTATCCACTCCAGATAATTTACGGAAGGTATAGTTTGGATTGCCATTGTAGTTGGTTTCGGAGATAAGGAAGGAGCCATCTGGGTAGACTTTTTCGACGAAAGCCACATGTCCGTATTCTGTTGGTGTGCCATGTCCTCCTCCCGCAAAGGAAAGGATAGCTCCTTCTTGTGGACTTGTCCCTATCTCCCCACCGAGACTTGCGGCTGTTCGTACCCAATCTTGGCCATTGCCCATGGTACTGATAATTGGAATCTTCTCACCGTTTTTACCTTTGAGTTTTAGCCCCAGTTGGTTGATACGGGCAGCGACTCCCCAAGTACATTGGCCGTAGGCATACCCCATACCGTCACCACCTCCTGGAATAGAGTTTTCAAAAAGGTCTCCTCGTACAGCTTCAAGTGCTTTTGGATCACTTTGTGCTGTTCCACCGTTGGGTTGACTAAAACCTTTTTCAATTTGGTAATACCACTCACTTGCCCGTGTTTGACGTTCAAGTAGCTTATCACCACTATTTCCTTCCCAGTAAATGAGAAAGAGCTGGGCAAGACTAGCTGGACTTCCTGAATTTTTGAAAAAGTCCTTTAACCAGTTGGTGTAATAAGGATTATCCCCATGCAACATGAAATCCAGTTGTAAGCCTAAGTCATACCACTTTTGATGTTTTCCTTTGGCATATTCCAACAATAAAGTATGTCTGCGTGACCCATCCGCGGTATCTGTCCATTGGCCTAAGCCTAAACCACGTTTGAGAATATTTGGGTAACGTCCATTGTATATAGTTGGACCATTAAGTGAGAGCCAGCCCTCATCATCCCACGAACTATCAGTCGCACCAACTGGCGGAGATAAATAGTCGCCTTCAGCTCGTTTTGGATTAATGGAAGATTCTACCGACCAATTTCCTAAAATAGCTGCTATAGCTTGATTTGTCGCACCTTTGCTTTTAAGATAGTCATAAATTGCCTTGGCTCTCTCGAACTCATCGCCGCCAAACTGACCGATAGTTGGAAGAATGGTGGTCTGAACCTGGATTACTTTTGGAAAGTAGAAAGCTGGATTGACATAGACCAACTTATCCGTATCATCATCAACCTTTTGATAGGTGACTTTTAGACCCGTTCCGTCTTTGGTCTGACCAATAATATCTCCTGCCAAGACATGTTGATGTTCACTCACTCGGCCTGAATGAATGCCAAACAAGGTTAGTTTAGTCTTATTCACTCCCTTACCAGATGTCAAAACAACGTTCTCTCCATCAAGAGATACCTTGCCATCCATCGGAGCTACAATGACTTGACCTTCTTTCGCTTCTAAGATGATATGGTGATGCAGCGTTGGTTTCTCATCAATGACCTCATACCCATATCGGTAGGTCATGCTTAAGCTATCCTCGTCAGTCTGTCCCTGAAAGGGATTGTCCAATTCTTGAAGGGCTAGATAGTTGCCTCCTTCTGTCAACTCCTTTAACTCTTCCTGGTCCTCATCAGACAGCTTGTAAGTAGGTTCTTTATATAAGTCAGACATGGATTTAATAGAATCTCCACCATTTAAGTCTGTCCACACTTGACTGAGAAACGCTTTGTAGGTCACACCACCTGTTTCCATGAAATCGTCAAGCTTGTAGTCTTGGTATTGATGATTCATGTAAACCATAATCTCATCAATCTTGGTGTAGTAGGCAATCCCTTTTTCATTGGTTCTCGTATGTTCCGCATCTTCCCACGTCATGTGGGTATAGGCCTTGGTCAACTCCATCTCATCTTGTTGAATGACACTACTACCTGAAACACTCATGAAAAAGCTCATCATCAAAAGGAGTATCAAGAGAATGCCTGAGACAATCCAAGTCAAAGGATTTCCCGCAAGGACAGAAAAGAAAGTCACACTTCCCTTAATGGCTTGGACGATTCCTTTGATACCTGCGACACTTTGTTTTCTCACATGCTTTAAAAAGGTCTGGTAACGTCTTCTTGGTTTAAGAGGTTTCTGGCGTGTGAATCCTTTTCCCTTTTTGAAGTTCTGGAATCGTTCCTTTCCATGAGAAAATTTTGTTTTGGTAAACCTCACACCTGTCTGTCCACTTTTTACTACCACCTTACCTGCTTGAAAGGTAAACCTTCCATAGCGTCTGGCTTTCAAACTAATATCCTTCATGGATCTTAGACCATCTAAATCATCCTCCTGTGCTATCAGGTCAAGGGATTCAGATGCAACTAAGCCTAATCCAACTTTGACTTTGGTAGAGTTTTTCTTAGTCTTTTGGACTTTCTTGAGTTGTTTAACCTCACGCTTGGCAGAACTTACGTCTTTTTCTGCACTTAGTCGATCAAATGATTTTTCTTGGTGAAACTGAAAGCGAGACTTCGGGGAAGGATTTTCTTTTTGGAAAGTAAACTTGGGATTAACTGCCTTTTGCTTCTCACTTAGTTTCACTTCTGACAAATGTTTTCTTGCAGTCCGCAAACGCTCTTGAGCTTGAGGAAGTCGATAGTTCTTGATTTCCTTTACCTTCAACAGTCTAGGAGAAACATAGGTAATTTCCTTTAGGAACTTCTCTTCTGCTTCCTTTTGGCTACTGAGTAGATTTCCTTTTATCTCTGTTTTCTTTTCCTGAAAAAGAGAATTTTGGGCTGGTTTTCGAAATCGTCCTTTTTTAGGAACAGTCTGTTTTAAGGCTCTAACTTCTTTCCGATAATGCATACGGGCTGATTTTAAGTTGCTTCGAAAGTTTTGCCTAGCATGTTTGACTAGCTTTTTATCCTCTTTCATCTCATGTCCTCATTTTTTCAGGGTCCGTACTCATGATGTCAAAGAGCTTGGTGTGTTGTGGAATCTTATTTTTAAATGGAACAACGGTTGAACCGGCCTTGATTAGCCCAGCACCTTTTTCAGGATTGACCAAGTATTTCTCCAGTTCCTTAGAAAGTCCAAGCATATGCACCAATTCTTCTCGATCGCTCTTAGCCTGTTTTAAAAGAATCATGAACTCGCTATTGGCAATAATGCGTCTGCCGTTGGCATCCAAAAGAAGCGTTTCTACATTCTGAGTAATGCCTGTCGGTATCGCCCCATACTTACGGACACGACTCCAAAGTTTAAAGAAGAAATCAGAGGCATACTTGTCCAATAAGAGAAGCTGCATTTCATCAAAGTAAATCCAGGTCTTCTTCCCTAGCTTTTGGTTTTTGACCACCCGATTCCAAATTTGGTCAAAGATAACCATGAGGGCAATTTGTTTTAATTCATCGCCTAACTTTTTGACATTGTAAATCAGGAAATGACTGTCTGTTTTAATATTGGTCCGATGTGAAAATATGTCCAGCGACCCTTCCACATAGAGTTCCATATCCAGTGCCAAGTCCTTAGCTTCCTGTTCAGGTTGTTGAGCTAAGACAAAGACCCATTCGACCAAGGACGGTGTGTCAAAATGCTTATAAGTGAGTCTTGTCACACGGTCAATCAAGGACTTTTCACGACCATCCATTTTACGGTCCAAGAGCTTTCCAATCCAAGACAAGAGAAATTCGGACTTGACCTTAACCGGATCCTCATCCATATTCTCATCAGATAGATCTAAGACATTTAAGAAGGTGGTAGAATCTGGGGCAATATCAATACTCTCCCCACCAAAGGCTTGACCGATAATACTGTACTCATTTTCTGGGTCAACAATAATAATTTCAGTATCACTATCTGCTTCCTTGAGCTTAGTTGAGATGATTTCATGTTTTGTCGCCATCCCTTTGCCAGCTCCAGAAGTCCCTAAAATCAAACCTGACGGAGTATTTAACTTGCCACGGTCAATACTGATGATATTACTTGAGATTTGATTGATGCCATAAAATTTCCCACCCTTGTCCTGAATATCAACGGAAGTCCAAGGGGCATTCACGGCAATGTTTGAAGTCAATAGAGACCGAGAAATACCTTCGAGATAGTTCTTCCCAAATGGCAAGAGACTATTAAAGGCAGCTTCTTGCATACAGGTCAAGTTATCGATAATCATATCATTTGACCCAGCCACTTGCTTGATAATATCAAGAGATTGTTTGAGTTGGTCTTCAGTATCCGCCAGCACGCCAATTAGAAATACGGTGTCAAACAGTTTATCTCCTGTTTGAGTCATGGTTTGAAGAAGAGCCTCAGCTTCATCGATATTGTTTTCAAGAACATACCCGACCTTCTCCAAATAGATTCCAGTCCGAGCCATCTTTTGTTGTTCCCCAATCTTTTGCGATTCCATCAAGGTCTTCTTGGTTCGTAGCTTGGTCATGGTTTCAGACTTGGTAGAGCCTTTAGCATGTAGGCTCATCATCACTTCCAAATCTGACTGCATGAGGTCACGAATAAATTTATCCCCTAGCTCCATACCATAGTCACGAACATAAACAATCTGTAATAATCGATCGTCCAATTCAATATGATTCTTATGTTTAAAGGAAAGGTAGGTTGGGGCAATAAAGTGTTTGGTGGATTGACCTGAGAGAGTCAAATCCTTGTAAGAAAACGGTAAATGATTTTCACCTCGCAACATATCCGCAAGGACATTCACTCGCTCCTCTCCACCGAGCAAACCAAGAGATACATCAATCTCTGAAAAGCCACTCTTGAAATATTCTCCAATTTGAGACAGAGAACGAAAAGCTAGTTTTGGTGTTTGGTCGCTCTTGCCAAATGAAAGAAACTTGACGGCTGAAAAATTGTTCTCACCCGCCTCTAAGTTAGCATCCATCATGCGATTCAATTCATCACGATAAGCATCAAACCCATCTTCCTGCAAGGGATAGAGAATACTCTTACGAAATTTTTCCAGATTGACCTTTTGATTGAAAATGGTCAGTTGGAAATTGGTCTGATCATCCAGTGAATTGATTAAATCGGAATATTTCTCCACGATAGCTCCCTTATCTTCTAAGCCAACTGTTTGATAATTGACATCTCCTAAGAGATAGGTTTGTGAGAAATAGCTTGGGCTGACCTGCATAAGGCCATTCTGAAAAAGCCCTTGATAGGCTAACGTATTTACGGTAGAAGGTCTGATCTCCTGCTTCTGTGTTTTCGTCTTTTGCTTTTTGTCATTAGAAGGTGTCTTTGGTTTCATTGAGTGTTTTAATTTTTTCACGTTGGTCTCCTTTTCTTCCAGTAAATGTACGGTCTGGCACCGTTAGTTCATAATGAAATCGGTACCTGAGGTAGGTTTCAAATGGTAAATCGTTGGGGCGATAGACCCCAAATAACATGAGTGGAATGGTAAAGCTAAAAACAAAGCCATAGACAAACCAATCCCCAAATTGCCAGTAAAATAGGTTCAAGCCCAATACCAAAATGGTTAGGGCGACGGCTGGAAATACAAAAATAACCTGTCTAGTTGTAAATCCCAGCCATGCCCTGTGTTGAACCTTTGAAATGTCCTTAAAGACACGTGTGTTCATAAATGTTCTCCAATCTAAGTAAGCTATAAAAAGAGGAGGCGGGCAATTTACTCCCATCCTCCTACATCCCCAAAATACTTCGGGCGGTCCGTTGACTGCCAACCAAGGCAATGATTAACAATATGGCCTGTACCAAGCCACCAAACATAATGGCGAGTGATTCCATAACTCCAGCTCCATTTGATACGGCAATCTTTCCAGCCGATTCAAACAAGGGAACAAGAGATACAATTAGAAAAATCAAAATACCTTGAACTGCATAGACCATGATGTTTTTAAGGTAACCAATCCCAACACTTCTCCAGTCATCACTAAGGAAGGTCGGAATGGTAATAGGGGCAAAAGGAATCATCAGATAGAGTTGGATAAAGCGAATGGTAATCAAGATATTGACAACCATGATACTCACCATTCTCACCAACCAAATGAGAATCGCAAAAAAGCCAATAATCATTTTTCCTACAATTCCAGATCCCTTGATGCCTGTGATGGTATCGTAATTAGCACCACCATTTGTGACAAGCCCTGCCACTTGTTCAATAACATAAGAGGCAATGGCAATAATGGCTTCCACAATAACCGTCGTATTGGTAATCACGACCGCGACCATGATGTAGCTGACAATCATAGGTGCTATGGCTTCAAAGGTCATTGCACCACCTGAGTTTGCAATTTTCTTGGCCATTTTTGAAAATTCGAGTACAAGAACAACCGCAAGAATAGCTACTCCCAAGGGCTGCATAATCCCCTTGGTAATGGCTGTCATGTAAGACCACACCGTCGGATTAAAGTCCGCTAGTGACTTAACCAAGTTGGCGGTTGATTCTAAATCCACTTGAAACCCTTCAAAAAGGCTATCACTAGATACTTTTTCAGAGGCTAGAAATACAAAAGGTGACGTAAAATTCATTATCATGTCATGTGCTGTCCTCCCCTAAATGGTAATCTGAGTCACAAAAGCACCAGCGGCTCCCACCATGACCCCACCAACAATTTCTAGAATAGCATTTCGGACACCTGGCCCACCATCTTTAATGTTGGTTGAAAGGTTGATAATGCCCATGACAACAAGAAAGGCTCCTACTGCAATCAAACCTTTTTGTAATAGAGACATGGCTTGAGAGAACATGGAGCTGGCGTCCACTCCGTAAACAAAGCCTGATAGTTTTTGATTCATATAATTCCTCATTTCTATTAATGTAGTGTCGTTTCTGTGCTTAAATCCCTTATTTTATGGCCTGATAAATCTACTTCTTCCTCAGCGGTTAGGGGACTGATATAATAGTGCCACCAGCGTTCATCGGTTTCCTTATCCGCAAGCCATTTCCAATTCTTATGTTTGAGCGGAAAATATTTCTTGGTTCGAAAAACAGGAACCCCTGCAATGCGTACTAGGCACTCATCTCGTTTCATATTCCCTACTTCATCAGCCGTCATCAAGTCACGGGCAATTTTCTGGTGAGAGGTAGAACTTGAGCCAGTCTGCCCAAAAGAACGACTGGTACTTCTGACATCAATGGTTTGTTTACCTAGAAGACCACTCATAAATTTGAAAGTTTCTTCGTCATTTCCACCCAAATAGAGGAGGCTGTCACAGTTCCCCAGTATAGTTTTCCAAGCCTCTTTTTCCTTATAAAGTCCTTGGAGTTGAGCAATATTTTGCAAGATTGGAACTAGACTCATGTTCCTAGAGCGAACTGTTGAGGTTTGTTCAGCGAAGTCTGGGATTTCTCCGACATTCGCAAACTCATCCAGATAGCTTCTAACATGAATCGGCAGTTGCCCTTTAAAGTCAACATCAGCCTGTCTGGTCAAAGTGGAGAAAACCGTAGAGAAAAATAAAGCAGATAGGAAACGAAAGGTCGTATCATTGTCTGGAATAACAAGATAGACCATGGTCTTTTGAGTGCCCCACGTTTTCAAATCCATAGTGTCTCTTTGCGTCAAATCAATCACCGATTGGATATTAAAAAGGGCAAATTTAGCTGTTGTGACCGCAATGACCGAATCCAAGGTCTTGTCCTTGTAGTTCTGAAAATCCGCCCAGTTTCTCATGGTAAAGTTCTCATGACCATATTTCTTAGCATAGTCTTCAAACAGGACTTCAAGAACACTTTTGTCCTGATTGTCTCCCTTTGATAAGAGTTTGATGAGTTTCCCAATCTCAGAAAAGGCTGGATAACGGCCATGCTCACGTCTTGCTTCCTGCTCTTGCTTGGAACTTCCTGGAGGATTGTAAAAATCCACCAAATAAGAGGCAATAGCTCTCACCAATGTCATGGAAGCCTCGTCCCAAAATGGATCACTGCGAGAACCAGACCCACGGGTATTGTTAAAATAGACCGTTAACATGCGGTTCAAATCATTCTCTGTTTCTACATAACGAAAGGGATTAAAACCGTCTGAATTGGTCATATTAACCAAGTCTAAAACCTTGACCTGATAACCGTTTTCTAAAAAGAGTTTACCTGTCTTCTCAGCCAAATGGTCTTTAGGATCTACGACAATATTGGAACAATTAAGTTGGATAAGGTTGGGTTTCACAAAGCGAAAGGTCTTTCCTGCCCCAGAACCCCCAATGACAATCAAATTTTTATTTCGATCAAACTGGGGCTTCTTCTTTTCCAACAAGGTTAGACGAACATCTCGAGCCAAAATCGTGTCATTGAAAGGATTCTTACTGTAAAAGTTCCGCTTTTCCTTACTGTTTCCAAATCGTGCAGAACCGTATTCTTCCCCTTCTCGATAGACCTTCTGTCCTGTCGATACATAAAGATAGACTAGCGTCATCGTTTGAATCCCAAGGATAAAGGCAAGAAGAGATTTTTGAGTAAAAGAAAATAGCCATAAAGGATTGAAAACCTGATTTAACCCCTCTCCTAAGAGGTAGGCAAACCGTTCCATAGGTGGGGCATTGGTTAAACTATCATAGAGTAGGGTTAGACGATGGCAGAAATAACCAAAGGCGAGCCCCAAGAGTCCAAAGACCAATGCTTTTTGCCTGGAATACATTACAAGGTCACCTCCTTGGTTTTGACTGCCGAAGGTTCTGTTACTCTAATTTTCTCTTTGGCCAGTTCTATCTCTTGGTCCAAGGTTTTATCAAAGGTTAGACCTTCTAGCTTCACAGGGTTAGACACCAGTTTCTTCAACAATTCGTCCAAGTGATGATCGAGCAAGGTCTTATCCTTGGCATAAAAGTAGAGATAGTCTTTTTGCCAACTAATTGCGATTGGCAGTTTTTCTGACTCCATCAACTCCTTAAATTTCTCCACATCGATTGGCTTATCTAGAATGTCTTTACTAACATCAATCGCTTCAATGACGTAAGGGCTTTGAAGGAGTTCTTCCAGTTTTTGAACCCCAATCTTATAAGCTGAATCTTGAGCCAAGGCTTGCCTAGCCGACCACTCTAAGAGCTTTAAGAGGGTTCTAACTGTCAATAAACTACTTCTTTCCACGTAGTGCATCGCTTGACGTTCTTGTTGTTCAGATGACATGGTGACCTCCTCTTTTTTTCGATTCCCTATCAAACATAAGGTGCTTCCATAATACGGAAGCACTCTTGATTTTGGTATCACAAGAAAGTTACGACATAAGCCAAACTATTCCAAAGTAAATGTAAGGCGATTGCCGTCATACAATCAGCTTTCAATCGAACAGCAGCCAAGGTCAAGCCAAGACAGCTATACATGAGCCAACTCCCTAACTGATTGGGGCCATGGGATAGAACAAAGAGAAAACTGGTCACGCCTATTTGTACAAAAGGGAATGTCAATTTTTCCCACAGCAACTGCCTATAAACTATCTCTTCAAGGATACTTGCATTGACCAGAAACAATAAAAAGATAATAGGGGGAACCTGTTTTCCTACTTGTACCAATACCGCTTGATTCCTAGTCTGACCTGGAAATAGGAAGCTGATGAAGACTGCAAAAGCAACCATAGCCACAAAGCCAAGAAGCAACCATCTTAGGCGATTTCTCAAGGTTATATTTTTTGCTTGAACAGTTTTATGACGGGCAATCTCTAGGCAAGTCACACTTAATAGGACCAATTGTAGCAAGACTATACCCTCTATTGTCAGATACTCTTTCAGGTATAAACTCACCAGAAGACCGTTAAGCTGTATGGCTAGATAAAACACCACTATCCTTATCATTGTCACCTCTTGAATAAATCTTCATAATCAATGTCTAAGACTAGAACGATTCGCTCAACCCATCTTGTTTGTGGCATCAGACGATTGGATTTGTAATGTCGCAGTTTTTGATAGAGGCGATTAAATTCACTTGGATAAACATATTGACCGTTGAATACTTTACGTGCTAGTTCTGCCCAAGTGAGTTCTTTTTCGGACAGAATGATTTCTAAATTGTCCCAAAATCGTTCATTCATCTTCACACCTACCCTGTCACTTGTTTCATCAAGCTGGCTTGAAACAGTTCTTCTTTTACCTGTCTGGGAAGAAAAGTACGCACTTCGTCTAATCCAATAGCTGGATAGACGTGATTCTGACAGACAATGAGAGGCAGACGAAGGTTTTGGTCTGGCTTTTGGAGAACGAGCTGAATCATCTCATTCAAACTTATCGAATATTGACGCTTAAAGCGAAGAAATCGTGGCGACAGCAACTCAAAACAATCCGTGGTTTTGGCAAAGAGTGACAGTAAGATTTCACGGTTTACATCACACGCTTTTATACAACGATAAGTCACACCATAGGTCGTCAAAATAGTTAGTAAATCTTGGTTTGTATTGGCATTATTTCCTAGATATACCTCAAGCATAGGCTCCTCCTTATAAGGTTAGGCTATTTTCAACTGTTTGTTCAGGAGTTGAGAAATAGCGACTCATATCAATGGGCATCCGTCCTTCACCAAAGCACTTGACCGTCACTAAAGTCGTTAAAATGCCCTCCTTTCCCCTAGCAGAATAATTTTCACCAAAGGCACGAAAGGCCAAGTGATTGTCTTTCGTCAATAGTGTATCTACACCATTTTTAATATCCCTAGTTTCCATAAAATCCGAAATCCTATGAAGATTGGATTCGTAGAAAAGAGGATCATTCATCTCTTTGTGGTAATCATCTTCAAAAGTCACCTCAAAGTCACAATCAAAATTGGGGAGTGATAGAATTTTTTCCAGTAACTGAATGGTTTCAGCTTGGTGAATACGTTCTTCTAATTCGGTACACTCTAGAATACTTTTCTTATGTAGTAGGTTCATGCTTTTCTTCCTCTTCCATTCTTCTAAATTCTCTCGCAATGGCTTCAATAACTGTGACAGTCACGCTATTGCCGGCCTGTTTGTATAGTTGGCTCTTACTAGTAACACCCTCTGCTCTTTCATAAGCCCAGTCAGGAAAGCCTTGCAGTCTGAAACACTCTCTTGGTGTCAGTCGTCTTATTTTCAGGCGATAAAGTTTCCCCTCTAAGACAATGCCTGTGACTTCATACCACTTATCCTGTCGATATTCCAGAGCAGCAACCACCACTCCCATATTGTCTGAAGTTGTCAAGGTATTGGATATTCCCTTTCCCACTCGTCCCCTACGTTTGGTTGAGTCTGGATAAGCCAGATTGACAGAGTCTCCAAGAGTTGCCTTTGCGTACCCTGTTTTTGTGGCCTCCTTGATTTTCAGAAATGGCAGCTCCTCCCTCAGCAAAATCTTTGGCACCTTGTCTCCACCTTGCATAGTGGTCAAAGTCGGTGACAAGCCAGATATGTCAAATACTCTTCCAGTTTGGTCAAAGCTAGTCGGCAGATTTCCTGCGACAACAACTCCGTGTCTGTCTTGACTAGTCAAAGTAAACATAGGGTCTTGATTGTCCTTAAATCGACGACCATGTTGCCGTTTTTCTAGTCTATCTGGTGTTAAGACTGGAATGGCGATTTTTGCACCCTCTCCTTTACCTCTTGTTAGTGTAGGAGCAAGTCCATTCGTCAGATAGACTTCACCATTCAAACCACGTTTAGAGGGATTGATATTTCCTAGCCTTTCAAGATGAGCTGGGCTGTTTTCTCTTCTGAGAGGAAATATGAATCTGGAACGGTATCTTCTAGAATGTCCGATAATAAAGACCCGCTCTCTGTTTTGCGGGACTTGGAAGTCCTTACTGTTAAGCACCTGCCATTCGACATCATACCCCAATTCATCCATCGTGGAGAGGATTGTGGCGAACGTCCGTCCCTCGTCGTGATTGAGTAGGCCTTTGACGTTTTCCAAAAATAGAAAACGTGGTTGGATTTGTTTGGCTGCTCGAGCAATCTCAAAAAAGAGAGTCCCTCGAGTATCTTCAAATCCCAATCGTCTGCCTGCGAGTGAAAATGCTTGGCAAGGAAATCCCCCGCAGATGATGTCCACTTGCCCTCTAAATTGTCTAAAGTCATGGTCTGTGACCTCTTTAATGTCATGGTATTCTATTTCCCCTTCTGTGTTAAACATAGCTTTATAAGATGTTCTGGCGAATTTATCAATTTCACAAAAGCCCAGGCATTTATGACCCTGTGATTCCATTCCTAGCCTAAAACCACCTATCCCAGCAAATAAATCTAAAAATTTCATTTTTCCTCTCTTTCCAACTAAAAAAGAGCCTTACACATGTAAAACTCTTGCTTATATATGATCATCCATTTCTGGTGCACGGATGATTTCAACAATCAAAATGACGATAGAAATCAGATAGATTCCACCTAGTATCCACCAAATCAACTTAATCACCTCCCTTTACTTCTTGTCGTCTCAGTTGCTTGGTCCACTCTGACAGCACACCATTAAATACATATTCAGCTATTACTTCCGCTGACCGAGCAAATCGCATATGTTCCAAAGCATACTGATAACGGTCACTAAAATAAATCATGGCATAGTCACTAGCTGACTGAGATAGACCCGTCTGTCTTAACTGGTCATGAACCAAACCCCAAATATAGTCTCGATCGTACTTGGTCACGCCATCGACTTTTGAAGTAAAGTTCTCTTCTTGTTTCTCATCTACTAGCTGCCTCTCCTCCTCGTCCTCAATAAGGAAATCACTCCCTTTAGTTTCACTATATTTAGTCTCACTTCTTTCAGTCTCACTAGGGGCTGAATTTAAGACCGGCCCCGTCTTTCTTTGAGACCCCCCTAGTGTTTTTTTAACACTAGCCCCGTCTGTATGTAAGACTGGGGTAGTTTCATGTTCTAATTCCCCCAAGTAAATTTTATTTGCCATTCGACCTTTTTCACTAGAGGACTGTTGGACTTCATCGATTAAGCCATATTCACGTAAGGTTTTCTTGATAGAGAGTAGTTTTGACTTTGAACAGCCTAAAAGTGCCATCAGATTTGAATTGGAATAAATCAAATAAATAGCCCCATCCTCATCAATCCAACCTTTACTCAAAGACAGCTCCAACCTATCTTTTAAAACCGCGTAGGCTACCTTAACTTCCAGCTTCATATCCTTATAACGTTCACTCTCAAACAAAATTTTAGGGAGTTTATAATAACGCTCTGATGTTTGATATTGATTAGCGGTAATACGCTTCATGATTATCCCTCCAAGACTAAAAGTCCAACATTTCCGAATTCATCAAATCGGATTAAACCTACTTGTTCCATTTCATCAATTAGCTGAGTTGCTTTCTCAATA
This sequence comes from Streptococcus sp. A34, assembly GCF_043674115.1. Lineage (NCBI taxonomy): Bacteria > Bacillati > Bacillota > Bacilli > Lactobacillales > Streptococcaceae > Streptococcus > Streptococcus sp. A34. The sequence goes on from NZ_JBIMJM010000015.1 coordinate 28,207, forward strand.
TCAACTCCTAAAATAGTCACGAGATGACACATCACGATTTGGCGTGATGATTGTTCCTTCTTTTGCATGAATTCCTCCTGAAAATAAAAAAACGAGAACACTTATTAAAATGTCCTCGCTTGTGCGATATGATATTATAAATAAAAAATAAATTTTTCCTCCTTAATGACAGATTGTAGAACACTCAAATCCTTGATTTGACAGCGTTTTAAGCACCTGTCATTATTATGACACAATCCCCCCCTGGGAATGCAACGCCGGACCAACGATAACGATTGGGGTCGCGGATTTGTACCACCACATTTCCATCCTTGTCTTCAATGAGGCACATATTGGTCAGGGTAACGGTTTGCTTACGGGACATAGTTCACTCCTTTTATAATATATTCCTCATTATACCACAAAAGCCAAGGAAATCCCTCGGCTTTGTTAATTTCTTACCAACGTGGTTCTGCTTCAAAGGTCCATTTCCGGGTCCAAGAATGGCTCTGACCTGGCTGGATAGAAATGGTCTGGATGATTTCTGGGCTGACGATATGGTCCGTTGCCCATAGGAGGAGACTGGTTGGGGTGACACTGTCCGTCCCAGTCACGCTAGCCTTAGCCCCCTTGTGTAAAAGTTTCCATGAAAACTCATCTCGGAGCGGAGCATTTTCCGTAGAAAGCACACTCAAAGACACATCGGTCTCACACTTGTCAAAGGCAATAGCCTTGCCGTTTGCTATAAAATTATTATGGTCGTAGCCACCAAATCCCTCCAGGCGCTGGTCGCCCAAATCATACATGTCCGGCAGCTCCAGGCGGTAGTCAGGCGAAATAGCCATCCCATCGATACTGAGGAAATTATGGCAATATTCCTCGGTCACAATCTCCCGCTCGCCAACATTAGTGATGGTCGCCTCCAAAATCAGGTGATTGTCCTCTATCCGAATGGTCTTACGCACCTGAGCCGCAATGCCCAAACAAGGCACCGCATCCGTCACAAAGTCCGCACTGGTCTCCGTGTGGCTAAAAGTCACAGGATAGGGCACAACCTCCTCATACTTGTGTTCAAACTGGTAGCCCAGGTCGCTGTCCTGCTTGATCAGACCCACTCCCAGCTTTGGAAAATAGTTTCCGACTGCAGCACCTTGTGAAAAATCACCCGAAAACTCACAACACAGACCGCGGCCGCCCGATGACAAGTGTCTCAGGTTCATGGGTTCATTGGCACAGAAATGCGTATCTCCGTCCAAAATGACATTAGAGATGAAACCAGCTCGGTCAAAGCGAAAAGTATCATTGGGCCGCTCGCCAGGCTCAGCAATCTCCACTCGCAGACGATGATTGGTAAGGTAGATCATAAGAACCTCCGTGAATATTTTATAACATAATTATATATTAAATATCCACCTAAGACAATAGCCTACCCTACTTTTCCAAAATCATCCGATATTCTGTCCGTTCTTGGCCGAGATGAACCTGTTTGCTCACCCCATCAAAGCGAAAGCCGACTTTTTCATAGAAAGAAATAGCACGCGCGTTTCCTTCCAGCACCCAGAGGCAAACTCTATCGTAGTCTTGCATTTTTTCCAGCGTAGCTTGGAGCAGTCGGTAGCCGACTTTCTGACCATAGACATCCGCCAACACATAGAGGGCATATAGTTCACCAGCATTTTCCAAATCCTCCGACATGGACTGACCATAGCAGGAAAAGCCTACTACCTGGTCATTTTCAAGAGCCACAAAAATCCTCTCTGGATAGCGAAAGGCCCAGTCCTGACAGCGTTCTAGCGTGTAGGTTTTTTGGAGAAATTCCTGCGGTAACAAGTCAGCGTAGGCCTCCTGCCAAGCTTTCCAATGGACATAAGCCTTACCCCTAATCTCCTCCTCAGTCTGCATGGGTTTAATAATCATCACTATTGCCTCCTTTTGAAATGATTATACTGAAAAAAAGAAGCTAACACAAGGTCAACTTCTCATCTTCATTACGGGTGCAAACGGTGCAACATACGTGGGAACGGAATGGCTTCACGGATGTGCTTTGTACCTGCAACGAAGGTTACCATCCGCTCAATACCGATACCGAAACCGCCGTGTGGCACTGAGCCGTACTTGCGGAGATCAAGGTAGAATTCGTATTCTGACTTATCCATGCCGAGCTCGTCCATCTTGGCTACCAAGGCATCGTAGTTATCCTCACGCATCGAACCACCGATGATTTCACCGTAGCCTTCTGGTGCCAAGAGGTCCGCACAAAGCACGCGCTCTGGATTACCAGGAACTGGTTTCATGTAGAAGGCCTTGAAGCTTGCTGGATAGTTAACAACGAAAGTCGGTACACCAAAGTAGTTTGAAATCCAAGTTTCATGTGGCGAGCCAAAGTCATCCCCATGCTCGATGTGTTCGTAGTCTGTATCTTCATCAGCTTCATGTTCTTGCAGAAGGGTAATGGCATCATCATAAGCTACACGTTTGAATGGCTCCGCAATGTAGCGTTTCAAAGCGTCCACATCACGCTCAAGCGTTTCCAAGGCTTGTGGAGCACGGTCAATAACGCCTTGAATCAAGGCCTTGACATAAGCTTCTTGCAAGTCAAGTGACTCTTCATGGCTGAGGAATGAGTACTCGGCATCCATCATCCAGAACTCTGTCAAGTGACGGCGGGTTTTTGATTTTTCTGCACGGAAAACAGGGCCGAAGTCGAAAACACGACCAAGAGCCATAGCACCAGCTTCCAGGTAAAGCTGACCAGATTGACTGAGAAAAGCTGGTTGACCAAAGTAGTCCGTTTCAAACAACTCCGTCGAATCTTCTGCCGCATTTCCAGACAAGATTGGACTATCAAACTTGATAAAGCCATTCTTTTCAAAGAACTCATAAGTCGCATAAATGATGGCATTTCGGATTTGTTGAATGGCTACCTGTTTACGAGAACGCAACCAGAGGTGACGGTTGTCCATGAGGAAGTCTGTACCGTGTTCTTTTGGCGTGATTGGGTAATCTTGTGACTCACCGATGACTTCGAGGTCTGTCACATCCAACTCGTAGCCAAACTTAGAACGCTCATCTTCCTTGACAATTCCTGTTACATAGACAGAAGTTTCTTGGCTGAGGCGTTTTGCTACATCGAACTTCTCAGTACCAGCTTCTTCACCGAATTTTTCGATGAAGTTTGGTTTGAAGGCAACGGCTTGGAAGAAGGCTGTTCCGTCACGCAACTGCAGGAAAGCCAATTTCCCCTTACCTGACTTGTTGGCAACCCAGGCACCGATGGTCACTTCTTGACCGACATAATCTTTTACTTGGTTAATGGTGATTAATTTTCTAGACATAATCTTTCCTTTTTTCTTTTATTTTGACATGAATGTGTGGAGTCGAGCAACAGCCTCTTTGAGCGTGTCCATATCTGTCGCGTAGCTGAGGCGGATATTTTCAGGAGCACCAAAACCTGCACCTGTCACCAAGGCTACTCCTACTTCTTCCAAGATAGCAGTGGTAAATTCGGTCACATCTGTGTAGCCCTTCATTTCCATTGCTTTTTTGACGTTTGGGAAGAGATAGAAGGCTCCTTCTGGTTTGATGACTTCAAAACCTGGCACTTCTGCTAGTAATGGATAGATGGTGTTAAGTCGTTCTTCAAAGGCCTGACGCATGGTTTCGACCGTATCTTGCGGGCCTGTAAAGGCTTCGATGGCCGCATACTGAGCAGCAGTTGTTAAGTTTGACGTCGTTTGTCCGACAATCTTACTCATGGCCGCAATAATCTCAGGATTACCAACCGCAAAGCCAACCCGCCAACCTGTCATGGCATAGGCCTTGGCCACCCCATTGACCACAATAGTCTGCTGACGAATGCTTTCTGAAATGCTTGAAATCGGTGTAAAGCTGTTCCCGTTGTATACCAAACGACCGTAAATATCGTCTGCCAAGATGAGAATATCGTGCTCTATAGCCCAGTTGCCAATAGCTTCCAATTCCTCACGACTGTATATCATACCAGTCGGATTGGACGGGCTGTTGAGCAAGAGGACCTTGGTCTTGTCTGTACGCACTGCTTCCAACTGGTCAACCGTTACCTTGAAATTGTGTTCTTCTGTGGCAGTGACAAAGACTGGCACGCCTTCGTTCATCTTAATCTGGTCAGCATAGGAAACCCAGTAAGGCGTTGGAATGAGAACCTCATCACCAGGATTGATAACCGCCGCAAAGAAGGCGTAGAGAACAAACTTGGCACCTGTTGCAAGAACGACTTGATTGCGTTCGATAGAATAGCCATAGAACTTCTCAAAGTAGGTATTGACTGCGTCCTTCAACTCAGGAAGACCTGAAGCCACCGTGTAAAAGCTGGCCTTGCCATTTTCGATAGACTGAATGGCTGCTTCTTGAATATTCTTCGGTGTGACGAAGTCTGGCTCACCCAAGGTCAGCTCTAAAATATCACGCCCTTCCGCCTTCAAGGCCTTGGCTCGCGCACCTGCTGCCAGCGTGACACTTTCTTCCATTTCTAAGGCACGATTTGATAGCTTGCTCATAAGCCCTCCTTTTTGATAAAGTCTCCAGTTTTAAAATCAATGTTATAATAGGCCGTCCCTGACTTGATTTCCCAAATAGGCTTGCCCTCCCGCATGCCGATAATCGCGCGGTCAATCTGGCCGGCTCCCTGCTCTTGGGCAATGGTCTCAGCCTGGGCTTGGGCAACGCCGTCAGATAGTTTGTAAACATAAACTTGGGAGGTTTGGTCTGACACTAGGATTGCCAGCTCTTGCCCATCAGAATCCGTCCCTAAGACGGTATGAAAGTCGTCCACACCTCGGTAGGAACTAATCTTTTCAATGGTTTCCAACTGGACTGCTTGACGGGCCAGATTCTCCGCCCTCTCACTTGCCTGGGCATAGGGACTGCTGGCCATTTCCAAAATCAGGAGTATAGAAAATGTCAAAACCGTCAGGATAACTGCTGAACCAATCAAGAATTGTTGACCTAAGGTCAGGCTAATCCAAGGTTCACGTGATGTTTTCGCCATAATAGGAATATTATACTACAAGTTGCCACATATTGCTAATTGAATCCGAAAATTCTGCAAAAAAACTTCAGCTAAAATTCTATGTGGGAAAATGCGCTCAAAATCTTGTCAGAATCAGCTTTTTCAGCCATCAAATTTCTTGCCAAAGGAACTAGTTATTGATAAAATATACTTATGAATAAAGTAGAAAACTCTCTAAAAGAAAATCAGCATGCCCTACATAGTTTAGTTGTCTTTCGTCGCGCTGCCAATACTATTAGCAGACAGGAGACAGAGATCATCAGAAAACATGGATTAACCGTTGGCCAATTCGGCGTAATGGAAGCACTTTACAATAAGGGGAATTTGCGCATCCAGGATTTGATTGATAAGTTGCTCAGCACTTCTGGCAACATGACGGTGGTCATTCGGAATATGGTCCGTGATGGCTATATCTTCAAGACCCAGGATGAAAGTGATAAGCGGGCTTCCTTGATTGGTTTGACTCCTTTCGGTCGGGAAACGATTGAGAAGGTTTTGCCGGAACACTATGCTCATGTTGGAAAAATTTTCTCTGTTTTGAGCCAGGAAGAACAGGATTTATTGGCCGATTTACTAAAAAGATTCAAATTCATAGACAAAAATGTTGCTAATTAGTGATTTATGTGTTATGATAGTCACATCAAGTAATTAAGGAGTTACATTATGTCAAACATTTTATTTTTAGTTGGTTCTCTTCGTGAAGGTTCATTCACTGCTCAATTGGCTCAAGCTGCTGAAAATGCACTTGAAGGTAAAGCAACTGTATCTTACCTTGATTGGAAAGAAATTCCTGTATTCTCACAAGATTTGGAAGCTGATGCTCCTGCATCTGTAAAAGCTGCGCGTGAAGCAGTTGTTGCTGCTGACGCTATCTGGATTTTCTCACCAGTTTACAACGCTGCTATCCCTGGTTCAGTGAAAAACGTTCTCGATTGGCTCAGCCGTGCACTTGATTTGTCAGATCCACGTGGTGCTTCTGCTCTTCATGAAAAAGTGGCAACAGTATCTATCACTTCATCTGCACACCAAGAAGATGCAGCTGTTCAATACCGTGCACTTCTTCCATTCATCCGCACAAACTTCGTAGATGAATTGACACTTGCAACAAACGGCGCTCCAGTTGATGAAGAACAATTGGCTAAACAAGTTGACGCAGTTCTCGCTGCAATTAACTAATTCGCAAGCCTCCCTACAACAAGAACCTGTATTCACAAGCTAAATATGCTGAGCTGCAAATACAGGTTATAAGTCTATTTCTCAGGAGATAGGCTTTTCTTTTTTACTCAAAAAGTCCTAGGTTCTTAACTACCTAGGACTGCTGCTTTTATCTGAATAGATTTTGTGTGCTTGAATTTGGACTAACCTAGACTTTTTGCGACAATATCCGCCGTCGAACTGATTTTCTGACGTCTTCTGTTCCTATTTCCTAGTTATTTTATAGCAGAATGGGGAAAGATTCTCAATACGCATATTCCATAGAATAGACAAGGCACCCAGATTCTGGGTGCCTATCTATTTTCTACTACCAAACAGGTCTGCTATCTGGCCTACAAGTGGGAGGTGAGAAGATGCAATATAAACCAATCATTCGACTAGTGGTGGGAATGTAGGTCCAGATAAAGACCATGTAGGATAGTTGGAAAGCATAAGGATTACTCTTCTCTTCTGCGAGCTGTGCCTGCTATGGCAAGGGCAGCTAGGAAGAGGCTAGCACCAATTACAGTCACTGCATGTGAATCGCTGGTACCAGTATTTGGCAATTGAGCCGTACCAGGGCTAGCTGGTTGTGCAGGTCCTGCTGGGCTCGGTTGAGCTGGAGTTGTTGGAACTTCTGGCTCAACTGGAGTCTCAGGCTTGACAGGTGTCACAACAATCGGTCTACTTGGTCGAGCTGGTGGGCTCGGAATGTAGTTGATTGGTGTATCTTGACCTGGATTTCCTGGGATAGGAGGCGCAATGTAGCCCTTGGTTGGATCACTTGGATCTACTGGCTGCAATGGTACTCCTCCTGGGCCGACAGGGATATAACCCGGAACATGCGGAATAGATGGTAGATCTGTACCTGGTTTGCCTGGGTCAGTCGGATGATTCGGATATGGAATCGGAGTAGATGGCTGACCTGGAATGTTTGGTACATAGCTTCCAATTGGTACATAAGTGTAGACAACACTTGTACCGCCTGCTGGAATCTTACCAGAAGCATTGCTTGGTACTTCCTTGAGCAGATAGCCCTTGATGATCTCAGGGGTGGTCGTGTAATCATCACCAACCTTACCTGGAATGGACTTGCTTGGAATCAAATCATTGCCCTTGTCATCCACATAGCGCACGGTCACACTAGCGTCTTGTGGAATGTACTTGATAACAGTATCTTCACCTGGCTTGCTTGGTACAGGTGGCAGGTAGTTACCGTCTGGACCCTTAGGCAATTCTTTACCATCTGGTCCTACAGGGATGTAGCCTGGAACGACTGGCACAACACCTGTCGGAATACCTGGTTTACCTGGGTCCGTCGGATGGTTCGGATACGGAATTGGTGGCACTGGGTCGTGACCCTCTGGCAATTCTGGTACCCATGAACCGAGTTTATTGTAAACATAGACAACGGTTGTACCTTCTGCTCCCACCTTGCCCTTGCTGTTAGCAGGGATTTCAGTTAGATAGTAGCCCTCAATCATCTGTGGAGTGGTGGTGTAGTCATCACCGACCTTGACTTCCTTGCTTTCTGTTGGACGCAGGTCTGCACCCGTATCGTCCACATATTTGACAGTCAGGCTAACAGTGTTTGGAACATACTCGATAACCGTATCTTCACCTGGCTTGCTTGGTACAGGTGGAAGCTCATAACCTCCATCTGGACTTGGTTTCAATGGAATGGTTTGTCCAGGGTTATTTGGATCTGGGTAGACAGGAATGGTTCCAGGTATAGCTGGAATAGTCGGAACTTCTGTACCTGGCTTGGTCGGATCCTCCGGATCACGTGGGTAGGTCACAGGCGGCACAGGTTTAGTACCCGGTGGCACGACTGGTTTCCATTGGCCAAGAAGTGTGTAGGTCACGACTTCATTGATGTCTTCATCCTCAGCCTTGACGGTGCTTGCTGGCACTTCGAGCTTGTCTACCAGGTGGTTGTCCTTGAGCGGTGAAGTCACTTTTTCAAAGGTTTGATCAGCAGACCAGTCACCGTAGGTAATGGCACCAGTTACGATGTTAACCTTAGCTGTACGCTTGAAGGTCTTGGTTTCTTTGATTTCCTCAAAGACAGTATTACCCTTGGTATCCACATAAGAAATGGTACGCGTCACTTCTTCAGTCGTCACAAGATCTCTGACAGAATCTGGCCATTTCGGTCCGTCAGGATTGTTCGGATCAACTGGCTCACCTGGTTTAGGCGTTGGTGTATTTGGATCATCTGGATTGATGTCCACCGTCCGCTCTACCAATTCGTAGACAAAGGTGTTGGACTTCAGATCTGGTCCAAATGTGCCGTCCTTATCGTAATTATCCTTGTTGGTAACTATGTAGCCCAGGTTTTCGTACATGGTAACAATGCTGGATACATCCATGCCCAGCTTATCGCCAGTCTTACCAGACAGGTCAATGGTCACCTTGGTCACGGGATTTTCAGGAACTGTCACGTCCACAAAGCTAATCTTACCAACTTGCTCAACCGGTTTGTAGGTAATCGGCGTTGGCTGGCTTGGATCCTTCGGTTTCGGTGGAATATAGTTGCCATCGTCATCCTTAGGCAATTCATTACCATCAGGGTCTACTGGTACATAGCCTGGATAGTCTGGGACCGTTGGAATTGGATTGTTTGGATCCTCTTCATTTGGTCTGGTTGGTTTTGGATCCGCAGGCTTGGTCGGATCGTTCGGATCGTTTTCATACGGAATGTCTGGAACTGGGTCATTTCCTGGAGGCGGTGTGACGGTCCAGCTAGACAGTTTCTTGTAGGTCACGACTTCGCTGATATCAGTCGTAGTTTCCGTAGCGGTCACATCCTCCGCAGTTGTGCTGGCCTCTACCTTGTCACCGTTCTTAGTCGCTGCAATAGCCACATAGCCGTCAATGACTGGCAATGGATTTCCTTCCAGAACAGCGTCGCCATCCTTGGCTTCCCAATCCGTGTAGGTCACTTGCTTGGTCACGAAGTTGTAGCTACCTGTCCGCTCGAAGGTCACTGTTGTAGTCTTGCCTTCTGGAGCTGTTACAGTCTCGCCCTCTGGACTTTCGACCACATAGGACACCTTACGAGTAATGGTGCGAGAAACATCTTCCCACTTCGGTCCATCAGGATTATTCGGATCGACAGGATCACCTGGATTTGGATTGTTTGGATCATCCGGTGAATTTGGATCTTCTGGCACAATGGTAGCTGTTTTCTCAACGATAGAGAAGACAAAGCTGTCATGGTGTTCTGGATCATCAGAATAAGTCTTGGTCGCCACATAATCATTTTCATTGGTGACCACATAGCCTGCCATCTCATAGTCTTTGACCAATGGAGTTGGGTCATAGCCAAACTGGTCACCGCTCTTACCTGTCAACGGAATAGTTGTGAGCTCCACAGGCGCAACTGGATTTGTCTTATTGACAAATGTGATGCTGGCTTTTTGGGCAACTGGTTTGTAAGTGATCTCTGTTGGTTTTGTTGGGTCAGTTGGTTTCGGTGGAATATAGTTGCCATCTGGATCCTTAGGCAATTCATTACCATCAGGGTCTACTGGTACATAACCTGGATAGTCTGGAACCGTTGGAATTGGATTGTTTGGATCCTCTTCATTTGGTCTGGTTGGTTTTGGATCCGCAGGCTTGGTCGGATCGTTCGGATCGTTTTCATACGGAATGTCTGGAACTGGGTCATTTCCTGGAGGCGGTGTGACGGTCCAGCTAGACAGTTTCTTGTAGGTCACGACTTCGCTGATATCAGTCGTAGTTTCCGTAGCGGTCACATCCTCCGCAGTTGTGCTAGCCTCTACCTTGTCACCGTTCTTAGTCGCTGCAATAGCCACATAGCCGTCAATGACTGGCAATGGATTTCCTTCCAGAACAGCGTCGCCATCCTTGGCTTCCCAATCCGTGTAGGTCACTTGCTTGGTCACGAAGTTGTAGCTACCTGTCCGCTCGAAGGTCACTGTTGTAGTCTTGCCTTCTGGAGCTGTTACAGTCTCGCCCTCTGGACTTTCGACCACATAGGACACCTTACGAGTAATGGTGCGAGAAACATCTTCCCACTTCGGTCCGTCTGGATTATTCGGATCCACTGGCGTACCTGGGGTCTGTGGATTATCTGGAGTGGTTGTGACAACCTTCTCTCTAAACACAACTGTGTAAACCTGTGGACTGGTTGTATCACGGTCAAATGTCGCATTCGTTGGGAAGTTGTCTTGCACCAATTCATAGCCACGTTCCTTAATCAAGGCAATGGTATCTGCTGTGCTGTATACAATTGGTTGATCTGCTAGACCAGTTACTTCATCAGCTGGAGAGAGAACCTTATTGCTGCCTTCTTCCAAGTATTGGATGACTGCCTTCTGTTCGAGGGCCTTGTAAGTAATGACAGTTGGCTGAGTTGGGTCAGTCGGTACTGGTGGGATGTAGTTTCCATCTGGATCCTTAGGCAATTCATTTCCATCTGGTCCAACTGGGACATAGCCAGGCTCTATAATTTCTGTAGTGGGTAAATCCACTGTAGAGATTATGTAGCCTTTTTGAGTGTATACAAAAAATCCCA
>NZ_JBIMJM010000016.1:0-38048 GCF_043674115.1 Streptococcus sp. A34
ATTTCCATATTTGGATTACGAGACTCAAAATATTTTTCGTCAAATACCTTGATGGACTTGACAAATGGTAGAAAAAATGCACACGCTACATCGGCTGTGCATTTTCTAATTATTAGATGTCGGTTGCATTGGTTGCTGCATTTGGCTTTTCCTTGGGCTTACGCAAATGGAAAAATACAGTCACACCAAAATAGATAGCAAACAAGACAATATTGACAATATAGCCTCCCATCAAGGTTGCAGATGTTCCTTGGCGGGTCAATTCATCCGTGAAGATAGAGACTAAGCCCTTACCACCAATAAAGGCGTAGGTGTTAAATAACAAGGCTCCAAAGACATAACCGAGATAGGTAAAGGAGGCCTGCTCGTTCTTTTTCATGAAGAGGAAGACGATTGTTGCTACTACGGTCAACAGCAAAAGCGCTGCCAGAACCTTATTGATAAGATTTGTTTGGAAACCGATAGCCTCCTTGGTATAGATGAGGAAGTTTTCGTCTATACTTGGAGCACTTTGCACCAGTTGAAGCATGGCTTCCTCATTATAATGTGAGAAAAATGCATTGTAGACCCGCAAGAGACTTGCAATAGCTGATAGAGCTACAAAAATATAGAGATGAATTGGTCTTTTCATAAGAATACTCCTTTTTACATTATATTACACTCTTATATTTGTTTTGTCAATATAATTTTGATATAATAATCACAAAGAAGGGCTTTGAGATGAAAAAACTACCGACCTATGCAGGAATAGCGATTTTTGTAACAACTTTGCTGATAAACTGGCTTCTCCCAAGCGTCTCCAAGGTCCTGAACAGCCTACTGGCTCTTGCGGTTCTAGCCTGGCTGCTCTACCTGATTTATTACTGGGTCAGCTACTGGATCTATGTCCGTAAACAGAAGAAATAAGAACAATCTCCTCTAAGTTCGACCTAGAGGAGATGATTTTTATTTAGAGGCAATATTTTGGAAAAAATCAAATTGGCGGTAGGTCAGATTTTCCGGTAAGGTCAAATCCACATCGTCTTCCACATCTGCCACGGTTAATTCGACATCCAAGGGCAAATCCTTCAGTCTATAACGTCTGATTACGTGCCCCTCTGCACTGACAAAGTCCAGCAAGTAACCATTTACCCGAACTTGATACAACATCAACTTATCCGTTAAATTTTCAATGACCAGCATATCCATCTTTCTACGTCCGATCGTATATTCTGGAACTCTATAGTAGTGAAATTTTTTATCCATGTCCAATCTCCTTCATGTCAATGACCACATCTGCTTTTTCCCAGACAGCAGGGTTATGAGTCGCAATGACAATCACACGGTTGTCATTTTTTAGCCCTGTCAAGAGTTGCATGACCTCTTCTGAATTTTTGGGGTCGAGTGCCGCAGTCGGTTCATCGGCCAAAATCAGTGGTGGATTTTTTAAGATAAGCTTGGCCAAGGCAACCCTCTGGGCTTCACCTCCCGATAAGGTATAAACCTTTTGTTCTAAGTCTAAGTAGCCCAAGTTCACCTGCTCCAAAGCTTCATTTTGTAGTCGCTGCCGCTGCTCTTTTTTGACCTTCTGTCCGACAAATCCCAAGTCTAAATTGTCTCCGATTGATTGATTATCCAGGAGACCAATCGTTTGGAAGAGGTAGCCCATGTGATCTCGAAAGAACTGCTGGGAAGCTAGCTTCGACAAATCTTGACCCTGATAATCAATCCGTCCGCCGTCAGCTTTTTCCAACTTGGCCAGCATATTTAGCAAGGTAGTCTTTCCGCTACCGCTTTTTCCAATTAAAGCATAGACCTTGCCCCTTTCCAACGTCAGATGTAAGTTTGAAAAAATCTCCCGTTCTTCAAATCGCTTTTCCAATCCCTGAATTTCAATCATTTTATTGTCCTTTCAACACTGCTACGTTGGCAGTTTGTTCTTTCTTATCTTGTCTTCCCAGTATGACCAGGGCATTTAAGGTGAGCAAGCCTACAGTCAGACCGCTCATAACCACATCTCCTGTCAACCAAGTTGATACCAGCAAGCCCAGTACAAACACACCAGCTTGGCCTAGGAGGTAAGATCCATGAAGTTCATAGAAGGTCATTCCGGCCAAACGCTTGATAAACAGCTCTCGTCTGAATTGTTCAAAATAGAGCAAACTCATCGCATCAAAAAGCAAAACAGCCGTTGCCAGTGTCAATACTGTACCGATGAGAAGCGAATAAAACTCTGTTCGCTTGGTGTTCAAAACGCTGACAAAGGCCAACCGCTGATTCACCAAATAGGATACCCAGTTATAAACACCCTGCTCTTTCATGACTTCAATAGTCGCCTCATAGCCTACAAACTTCATCCCTAAATCCAGACTAGTTCCCCAGAACATATCCGAAACTGGTGTCGCACCTGTTGACTCAGGAGTCAAAACAACAATAATCGGGTCTGTCAGATATTGGGTCTGGCTCCGATCGCCATCATTGTAGAGAAACCGCTCTTGACCACTGTCTGTAAAGGCCAGACTTATCTTGGTAGCGAACATCTGTTGGCTGTTACTTTCTAGGCTTTGTCGGGAAAATGCCTCTAATTCTGTCTGGAACATATTTTGTACTTGCTCAGCTTGTTCTCGCAAGCTAGCTGGTAAAATCAAACCATACTCACCCAGGCTCAGATGATTCATTTCCTCCAAGAAGGCTTGGTCTACCATCACTCCCTGCTCTGTCAGATAGCGAGGAGATACGTAGATGACATTGCCACGAGGATTATAATCCGTCAGGCGATTGCCCTCAGGATCCACCTCGCCACCGAAGGCGTACTGGTCGACATTGCTTTTCACAAAGAGGGCTTCTGTCGTCTCTAGCTGTACTTTCGCAAACTCTCGCCACTTTTTATTCTGCTGGGCCACTTCCTCCTCGGTCATCATAGCAGAGCTGTAACTAAAAACAGATTTGTAATAATCATCTCTCAATGCCCATTCTTCCTGTGCCTGTTCAAGCAAGCGAATTTCCTGATAGCCCTGCAATAGACGGCTAGAGCTAAAACCTACTACCAAAATAGCCAGAAGTTGCCCAACCATCATCATAGCCAACATCCGTTTGAGAGGAAATTTTCCCTTGAGCAAATCAACCAAGCTATTTTGCCTCAACCCCAGGAAATACACTAGGCTAAGTAGGACAGAAATACTAGCAAGAGCCAGTGCATAGAGGAAAAGCCCCAGGAAAAAGACCTGCAAGATGGATAGTAAAAATCCAGCTTGAAGATAGAGAATAAGAGGTCCGATTATAGCCCCCACCGATGTAGCCATCACAATCTGACGAATATCCTCCCATAAAGGTCGAGCCACCACCTGTAAGAAACTTTCACCTGAAATCAGACGAATTCCTGCAAATCGTAAGGTCTTAATCCGATAGATTAAGGTGAGAGCCATGAAGGTCAAGAGAAAGACAAAGAAACTCAGCATGGCTACTTCTGAAACAACTGTGGATAGGAAGATGCTAAAGAGAGAATAGCCATGATGGACCATGCCACTGTAACCCAGTGATTCCAAGCTTTCTTTCAAGACTTGGTTGTCCAAATCTCCTGAAACAATCAGATAAGTACTAACCAAGTCGCTGGTTTCAGCACTTTCCTTGGAGGAAACGGTCAAACCTTCTGGAACCTGTCCGCTACCATAGATGGCGTAGGTAAAACTGGTTTCCCCAGAAGCATTAGGCTCGACAATCCGTCTAGCAATCACACTCTTATGTTCCTCTGCCAAGTCGGTCAAGACCTCTGTCACCTGGTCACGATTGGCTGTCTGTCTATTGGTATCTTTCCCGATGACATCCACTGCCTGATAAGAACCAAACTCTACAAGACTAACCTGACCAGCCAAAGAAATACCCAGGTAAATCGCTACCAATACAGTCGACACTAGAATAAATAAACGTTTCATCATCTCCTCCAAAGAATTGCTTGGAACTACAAGAGTAGTTCCAAGCAAAGTGTACTGTGTTAATAGTTATAATAGAAAGCTGCTTGCTCTCCAAGTTTTGTACTAATCCATGCACGAGAGGTCTGTCCTGCCTGTGCATACCCTTTACTTGAGGCTCCAGTCCATCGACTTACCACTGTTGAACTATGGTAGCGACTACCGTGGTAATAGTTTGAATAGGCACCACCATTTGCTGCTCCGTACGTCCAATCTCCTTCTATATCTTATCTGTTCTTCCCAAAAACACATAGGACAGACCAATAATAAGTCCAGTCCAGACTAGAATAACAGGAATTCCCATGTCCCATCTCAATGTATGGTTTTCAATGCTTTTTTGGAAGACACCTGTTGCAATTTCAAAACTTCTCATATAGGTCGTCGGGAGCAGATGGGCAATTTTGAAGAGGGGATTGAGCAGACTTGGTAGCCAGACCATCGAAAACAGGCTAACTGTGGACAAAAAGAGGGCTGTCATGCGATTCTTAGTCACCAAGCTAATCAGATAGACAAGACTACTAATGAAGACAAGGGAGAGAACTTGGAGAAGCAAGGTCGGCAGGAGGACAGAGCCAATACTAACAAAGGAAAGCTGGAAATGATTCAAACTATAAGAAAGTGTCGGATAGTGAAGACTTCCAAAACCAAATACCAAACCTGCCACTAAGAAAGACGTTAGAGAAACCAAGGCAAATAGCAAAAGAGAAAAAACAAAGCCAACTGCTAATTCCTGCACCATACGTTGTCCTCTAAACAGGGGCAACATCCGATACTTGTCCAATTTTCCAGCATAGGCACCTCCATAAACATTGGTCAAGACAAAAGCAATTCCGACAGGAAGGAGGGCAGGGAAGATGTAGGTAAACAAGGACGGGAGAAATTGAAAGGCTGTATGTGGGAAATGGGTATCCTCAAAAGGTAGGTCAATCTTAGAAAGAGCCGTATAATACACAATCTCCCTATCCAATGCCTCCAAAACATCCTTTTCAGGACTATGAGCTTCCAAGGAAGCCTTGGCAGACGACAGATAGTCTAGCTGACGGTCATAGACTTGGTCCCATTGACCAGCTGTAAAAGCCTTTAGAAACTCTTCATCCGAGGCAATAATTGCTTGCCCATCTTCTATACTTTTTGAAATATAAATATATTCCTCCGATTCTGGATCCAGACTCTCCAAACGAGCCTTATTTTCCTCGATAGCTTGGGCATTGGTCCGTTGATTCTGCCGAATTTGTGCCCCTAGATTATTGGCTTGTGAGGCCTGATAATTGAGGAACAAGGTTCCCAAACAAGCAAGCAACAATAGCACTAGAGGTACATAGGTCAACTTATTTTTTACTAATTGAGCAAACAGAAATTTCTTGTAGATCATCATTCTACCTCCTGCATGGTTTCATTGACCAGTTTCAAGGTCACATGGCAATATTCTTCAATGTCTTCTTTATAATGAGAGGTCAAAATAATCATTTTGTCTTCTTGGCAAAGTTGGTGCAAGGCTTTAAAGAACAGTTTTCGACTCGCTTCATCCAAACCATTGGTAATCTCGTCCATCAAGAGATAGGTCGCATCGCTGACCATATACATGGCAATCAAGACCCGCTGTTTCATCCCCAGTGAATACTGGCGAATAGGTAGGTGGATATACTCCTCCATTCCCCAATAGGAAATAACCGCATCAATGTCCACCGAAGACTGCCAAGTTTGTTTGACAAATCGTAAATAGTCCAGACCAGAAAGATTTCCCTCAAACCATTCGCTCGTTTCATAGTAAAACAAGTCCCTATTTGGATGACCAACAGTGCTAGACCAACTCGACCGACCAGCAAGTGGAGCCAGCAAACCTGCCACCGTTCTGAAAAATGTTGTCTTTCCAGAACCGTTGGTAGCTACAATGCCGTACAAGTTCCCCTTGTGGAATTGATAGGAAAAATTCGTCAAAACAGGATGCCGTGTCGCAATGGTCATGTTTTTAATCTCTAAAGTCATTATCCTCACCTCTCATAAAAAGTGCAGAGGCTGGGCTCAAGCCCAGCACCGCTTCTCAACGTTAGTGTCAACATCTCAGCGCAGTGGTTGATTGGCTTTAACAGTCCAGTGGACTGTTAAAGGTGGGAGATAAGATTTGCGAGGCAAATCTCAGCAGTTCGTGTTTTACACTCCAAATCTGACCACTACGACTGATGCGAACTTTGTTCGCTATATCTCCAACCTCCAACAGTCACTACTCTGACTGTTGGAGCTGTGCGGGGTGGGAATGAAACAGTCTGGGGATAGACTGTTTCAGCTCAACAACTTGAAATAAGGACTTGTTGACGAACTCTTCTATGAATGGTCGAGTTCTTTCCCACTCCCCTTAATTATGTGTCTAGTATATCCTCTTTCTCGAAAAACACCAATGACATTTATGTCATCGTAAAACCCATGATATACAAAAAAGACCTGAACATTTCGGTCTTTTACGCTGCTATATTTTGTATCAAAACAGAAACAATAGCAAACTCACTGTACTACTCTTCTTTCGCAAAAGGGAAAAATACAATCGCTCCCAGACATCCAACGACCAATTTCCAACTAGCCGCAAGCCACTCACCATCTAGTATTTTCAAAACAGACATCAGTAAGAAAACACAACTAGCCATAAATAAAACCCATTTTTTCATACCCATTCCTTTCATCTAAGCAAGTTTTAGTATGAGTATAGCCCCTTTCTCGAAAAACACCAATGACATTCATGTCACCGATAAATTATAGTTACAAATATTTTTTCAAATCTTCTTGCCATTGCTTTTCTAACATGGTTACCAAATGTGTATCTTCAATCATATCAGCAAATAGTTTTGCTTTTTGATAGAACCCTTCTGCCAAACTATACTTATTCTCCACAACAAGAGCATGTTTCCAATGCAACATAAGTAAAATAGGTTTCTTTTGAAAATCCTGTGTTTTCTCCATTATTTCTTGAAGACAAGCAATATAAAGGTCAAAAAATTCATAGGACTCCAGCATATCCAAACAAGCCAGACCTGAAAAAATAACATTACTCAGAAGAAATAATTGCTCTGGCTGAACAAGATTGACATGCTTTATTAAACGCGATAAGAACGATTGCAACTTGCCAATTTCTGATAACTGATTTTTCTTGTTTTTTATATGTGCAAATACACTGACGAAATACAGACTAATCAGTTCTAAATCCTTCAACGAAAAGACTTCTTTCTCCTCAAGTTCAGGTAAATACGTTTCTAATAAGGCTACCGCATATTCTGGATGTTGTGTGCGAATAACATCCAAAATCGCTCTTGACGTTTCAACCCACACCGTTTCCTCTGGTGGTAATTGTTCACAATACAGTTCTTCTATTTCATCAAGGTATTGTTCCTTTTTATCCAACACCTCCACCTTATTATATATCGGCTCCCGCAACAACTTGTACTTGAGTTCCAGATAGCCCTGTGGCAATTCCTTATAGTCTGGCATTAGGCTATAGGCTGGAATGCCTAAACGCTGGGCAATGTACTCTAACTTAGGTATAGAGGGCTGCGATTGACCACTTTCTATCCGAGCTAATTGCCGTACCGTCAACTCGGATTCATCTCCACAAAAATCTGGACGGCTCAGCCCCTTTTCTAGCCTCAGTTGCTCGATTTTTTGCCCTAAAGTCATGTCACCCCTCCTCCTACCAATATTTTTTCAAATCCTTCTGCCACTCCTCTGCTAATTTCTGTGCCAGATAGTCATTTCCAATGACCTGAGCAAACGATTTGGCTGACTGGTAGACTTTTTCAGCTTTTTCATAATCTTCCTCTAATTTCAAAGCCGCTTTCCATTCCAGCATAAACAAGAGAGGTTTCTTTTGATAATCTTGCGTCTCTTCCATTATTCCACGAAGACAATCAATATAGATAGGGGCATCGTCATAATATTCTATCAGTTCAAAGCAGGCAAGCCCTGAGATAATCGCATCTCTTAAATAAAAAGTATCTTCTAATCGAACAAATGTCTGACTGTTGGCTAGTTTTTTCATTAAATACGAGATAGATTCAAAGTTGTTTTGAACTCTACTGACTGTATTCTCTCCTATTGTTTGCTGGACAAAAAAGAGCCGAATAAGAATCAAGTCATTGACATCACACACTTTCTTTGCCATAAGAAGTGGTAAGTTTTCTGTCAATAGAGCTACTGCATAATCTGGTTGATTGGTCCGCACCATATCAACCATAGCCTGCATAGCCTCACAGATAAGCTGCTCAGTCTTAGGTAGTTCTTCAAAATAGGTATTATATATGGTTTCGATATACCCATCCTGTTTATCCAACACCTCGACCTTATTATATATCGGTTCCCGCAACAACTTGTACTTGAGTTCCAAATAACCTTGTGGTAGTTCCTTATAGTCTGGCATTAGGCTATAAGCTGGAATGCCTAAACGCTGGGCAATGTACTCTAACTTTGGAATAGAGGGCTGCGATTGACCACTTTCTATCCGAGCTAATTGCCGTACCGTCAACTCGGATTCATCTCCACAAAAATCGGGACGGTTAAGACCTTTTTCTAGCCTCAGTTGCTCAATTTTCTTTCCTAAATCCATATCAACCCTCCATTTCACATTTTCAATCCTTACCTATTACCTATATAGTATAACACAATGTGAAAACCTTTACAAAAAACACCAGCCTAAGCTGATGTTTCTGTGGTTTCTTATTCACTAGCTGTTACAAGAACATTCTCACGTCGGTAGGTGACGGTCAAGTCAAGCAAGTTGGCTTCTACTGCTGGTGTCAGCTGGTCTGCTGTCATTCGCCAAGTCCAGTTACCACCGAGGGTGTTTGGTAGGTTCATGCGGGCAGTCCCGTCCAATTCTAGCAAATCTTGCATGGTCACAATCGCCATAAAGGCTGGTGAGCCAAAGAGAAGACGGAAGAGGGCATGGTGGATACTTTCACCTACTGATCGATTGCTGTATTTGTCTAAGAACGCTCTGGATTCTGGGGTTGTTTCCCTTTCGTACCAACCGCTAATTGTATCGTTATCGTGGGTGCCTGTATAGGCAACAACATTATTGCGGTGGTTGTGCGGCATCTCAATGCTGTCACCCTCAGGGTCGAAGGCAAACTGCAAGACTTTCATGCCTGGGAAACCAGTCCAATCGCGTAATTGAATCACCTTATCTGTGACAGAGCCCAAATCTTCCGCGATGATATTCAAATCGCCCAGCTCGCGTTTTATGGTATCGAATAATTCAAAGCCCGGCGCCTCAACACGATAGCCGTTGACAGCCGTTTCTTCGCCCGCAGGAATTTCCCAGAAAGAGGCAAAGCCGATAAAGTGGTCGATACGTACCATATCGTAGATTTTAAAGGATTCGCGCAGACGAGCAACCCACCAAGTAAAACCATCTGCCTTCATGGCCTCCCAATCGTAAATCGGATTGCCCCAAAGCTGACCGATTTCTGAAAAGGCATCTGGTGGACAACCCGCAACTACGCTCGGTTTCCCTTCTTCGTCCGTCTTAAAGAAATGTGGATTGGCCCACATATCAGCAGAATCTGCCGCGATATAAATGGGCATATCCCCAACAAACTCAATCCCTTTGGCATTGGCGTAAGCCTTCAAAGCCTGCCACTGCTTAAAGAATAAATACTGGGTGATGCGGTGGTAATCGATGCGTTCCACCAAGAGATGACGGTAGTATTCCAAGGTATCATGATAGCGCAAACGCGCCCCCTGATCCTCCCAATCAATCCAGGACTTGTTGTCAAAATGCTCCTTGATAGCCATATATTCTGCAAAAGTATGGATCCAAAAATCATTTTCACCCAAGAAATTCCAATAGTCTTGTGGCAAACCAGCCTCTTTCATACTGGCAACAACCTGCTCCAAAATCGGACGGCGGGCAGTAAAAACTTTGGCATAATCTACTTCTTTTGCACTCTGACCAAAGTCAATACCCTGCACATCTTTCTCTGTCAACCAGCCCTCTTCAATCAGTAGGTCCAAGTCAATAAAGTGCGTATTCCCTGCAAAGGCTGAAAATGATTGATAGGGAGAATCACCGTAACTGGTGGTTCCCAATGGCAAAATCTGCCAGTAACGTTGCTTGGTTCGTACCAAAAAGTCTACAAATTCATAGGCTGATTTCCCCATGGAGCCGATGCCATAGGCACCTGGCAATGATGAAATGTGCATGAGTACTCCACTTTGTCTCACTTTCATATTTTTCTCCTTTATAATGAATGGTTATCTGCGTCAGGGCGCAAACGATTGCTTGCCATCTATTATACTATGTAAACGGTAACAAATCAAGTTCTTTCAAAAATTCCTATGAAAATTTGCTCAATAAATCACTAGCTTCGAACTCTAAAGAGTGATAATAAAAGACTTTTTCTGTGCTGAATTCATTAGCAGAAAAAAATTTTAAAAATTTTTATAAAAACGCTTGCAAACGTTTTTATAATGGTGTATAATTAATTCACGTTAGGAAATCGTTTGCACAAGCAAGCGATAACATCAAAACTTTATTCTTGGAGGGAATAATATGAAACTCAATTTGCTCAAGAGCGTTGCTCTTCTCGCTGCATCAACTGCTGTTTTGGCTGCTTGTTCAAATTCAAGCTCGTCAAGCTCATCTGATTCTGCTGAAGCAGGAAAAGAATTGACCATCTACGTTGAAGGTCAGTACGAAAGCTACATTAACGAAGCCAAAGCTGCCTTTGAAGAAGAAAATGGTGTAACCGTTACAGTTAAAACAGGTGATGCCCTCACAGGTCTTGACAACCTTTCATTGGACAACCAATCTGGTTCGGCTCCAGACGTCATGATGGCACCATACGACCGCGTAGGTAGCCTTGGTTCAGAAGGTCAATTGTCTGAGTTGACATTGGCTGACACTAGCAAGACAGACGATACGACTAAAGCACTTGTAAGCAACGGTGGTAAGGTTTACGGATCACCAGCTGTTATCGAGACATTGGTTCTTTACTATAACAAAGACCTCTTGTCAGAAGCTCCAAAAACCTTTGCGGATCTTGAAAAATTGGCAGAAGACAGCAAGTACGCTTTTGAAGGGGAAGATGGTAAAACAACTGCCTTCCTAGCTGACTGGACAAACTTCTACTACACTTACGGTTTGCTTGGCGGTTACGGCGGTTATGTATTTGGTGCTAACGGTACGGATCCAAAAGACATCGGTTTGGCTAACGACGGTGCTATCAAGGCGATTGAATACGCTAAAACTTGGTATGAAAAATGGCCTCAAGGTCTCCAAGACAGTTCAGCTGCTAATAACTTGATCAACACACAATTCACAGACGGTAAGGCAGCAGCAATCATCGAAGGTCCTTGGAAAGCAGCATCTTACAAAGACGCAGGCCTCAATTACGGTGTAGCAACTATCCCAACTCTTGCTGACGGCAAACAGTACACTGCATTCGGTGGTGGTAAAGCTTGGATCGTTCCTTCAGGTTCTAAAAACCCTGAATTGGCACAAAAACTCGTTGATTTCTTGACATCAACTGACCAACAAAAAGCCTTCTACGATGCAACCAACGAAATTCCTGCTAACACAGAAGCTCGTGAATACGCAGTTGGCAAAAACGATGAGTTGACTACAGCGGTTATCAACCAATTCGCATCAGCTCAACCAATGCCAAACATCTCAGAAATGAGCACAGTTTGGGAACCAGCTGCTAACATGCTCTTCGAAGCAGCAAGCGGTGCAAAAGACGCTAAAACAGCTGCAACTGACGCTGTGAAATTGATTGAAGATACAATCGCTCAAAAATACAGCAACTAATCAACCATAGAAGTAGGGCTGGGCAAGCGGCCTAGCCCCACTTTTTTGTTAGAAATAACCAGTAATGGTTGTTTCACAAAAGGACTGAAGCACTCGGTTCTTCTGTCAAATAACCATAACACCTAAGGAGACTATGATATGAAACAAAACCCAACCAAAGCCCTCCTGATGTCCCTCCTTCCTGGACTGGGACAGATTTACAACAAGCAGAAAGCCAAAGGCTACATCTTCCTGGGTGTAACTGCCGCTTTTCTAGTCTACTTCATTGCAATAGCAGGTGGAGAAATTGGAAACTTGATTACCCTTGGTAGCCAACGCGGCCGTGACAACTCCCTCTTCATGTTGATCCGTGGTTCCTTCCACCTCATCATTACAGTTGTCTATCTTGCTTTCTACGCCCTAAACCTAAAGGATGCCCACTCTACAGCCAAACGCTGGAATGCTGGTCTACCAGTAGCGACAAGCCTGCAGGACATGATCAAAGGCATCTATGAGAATGGTTTCCCCTATCTCTTGATTATTCCGTCTTACATTGCCATGACCTTTGCTATCATCTTCCCGGTTGTGGTGACTCTTTTCATCGCCTTTACCAACTACGACTTCCAACACCTGCCACCAGGTGCTCTTCTAGACTGGATTGGCTTTACCAACTTTAGCAATATTTGGAAACTCAGCACCTTCCGTGCCGCCTTCGGTTCTGTCCTTGGTTGGACCATTATCTGGGCTCTGGCAGCATCAACAGCACAGATTGTCATTGGTATCTTTACGGCTATCGTTGCCAACCAGCCATTTATCAAGGGCAAACGCATCTTCGGTGTTATCTTCTTGCTCCCTTGGGCAGTACCTGCCTTTGTGACTATCTTGACCTTCAGTAACATGTTCAACGATAGTGTCGGCGCTATCAACACTCAGGTCTTGCCTTTCCTCAGCAAATTCTTGCCATTTATCGATAATTTCCTGATTCCGTGGAAGACCGATCCGTTTTGGACAAAAGTAGCCCTGATCATGATGCAGGCCTGGCTTGGTTTCCCTTATATCTATGTCTTGACCTTGGGTATTTTGCAATCTATTCCAAACGATTTGTACGAGGCTGCCTACATTGATGGTGCAAGTGCCATTCAAAAATTCCGTAGCATTACCTTGCCAATGATCTTGGCAGTGGCTGCTCCTACTCTGATCAGTCAGTACACCTTCAACTTCAACAACTTCTCGATCATCTATCTCTTTAACAATGGTGGTCCTGGTAGTGTCGGTGGTGGTGCTGGTTCAACCGATATCTTGATTTCTTGGATTTACAAATTGACCACAGGTACAGCTCCACAATACTCAATGGCGGCTGCCGTAACCTTGATTATTTCCATGATTGTCATCAGTATTTCCATGATTGCCTTCAAGAAATTAAATGCTTTTGAAATGGAGGATGTATAAGATGAAAATGTCAGTAAGTTTCAAACGCAAACTAGGGCAAACCCTGACCTATCTCTATCTGATTGCCCTGTCTATTATTATCATCTATCCTCTCTTGATTACCATTATGTCTGCCTTTAAATCAGGGAACGTGGTAGCCTTCAAGTTAGAACCGATAGCACTTACCTTGGACAATTTCAAGGGACTCTTTACCGAAACTCTCTACGGTACCTGGTACCTCAACACGCTGATTATCGCGGTTTTGACAATGCTTATCCAAACCAGTATAGTGGTACTAGCGGGATACGCTTACAGTCGCTATAATTTCATCGCTCGTAAGCAGAGTTTGGTCTTCTTCCTGATTATTCAAATGGTGCCAACCATGGCCGCTCTGACAGCCTTCTTCGTTATGGCCCTCATGCTCAATGCACTCAACCAAAGCTGGTTCCTCATCTTCCTCTATGTTGGTGGTGGTATCCCGATGAACGCTTGGCTCATGAAAGGCTACTTCGATACAGTGCCAATCTCTCTGGATGAATCTGCAAAACTGGACGGTGCTGGTCACTTCAGACGTTTCTGGCAAATCGTTCTGCCATTGGTACGCCCAATGATTGCCGTACAAGCACTCTGGGCCTTCATGGGACCATTTGGAGATTACATCCTCTCCAAATTCTTGCTTCGTGAAAAAGAATTCTATACTGTTGCCGTTGGTCTGCAAACCTTCATCTCAGATGTGAAAAACCTCAAGGTTGCCTATTTTGCAGCAGGGGCTGTTCTCATCGCCCTCCCAATCAGTATTCTATTCTTCTTCCTACAAAAGAACTTTGTATCTGGTTTAACTAGCGGTGGTGATAAGGGGTAGTACCTTATCCCACCTTTTCCCTTTTTCGGTCATATCCTTTGCCTTGACTTGATCGAGAAACCAAGGCTGTTCAGATACAGACTCAACCATAGACACTTCTTCCTAGAAAGGACACTCCATGCTGCCTTATCCATTTTCTTATTTTTCCAGTATTTTCTCTGCTCGGAAAATGTTTGATAACCGTCGCTTGCTGACTCTCTGGCAGCGTCTCTTTACCACCGTCTTTTTGGTGGCCCTCTTGGTCCTGCCGACTTCCTTACAGACCTTGAGTCTAGAAAGCTATCCTTTGGACAATTTTGTCGAGGGTGTTTATGCACCACTGACAGACCAGGTGGTCGAGGATTTACAGCAACATAGCCAGCTGGAAAACAATCAATTGACCTACACAGGACAGGGCATTTCAGACCAAATCACCTTTGGCAATCAAGTCAGCCAGAGCTCGGATTTTTCCTATCAATTTGGCCAGGACATGCTGACCATTCGCAAGGGCAGCGATACCTTGGCTGAGCTGGGTTACACTGGCATGACCGCCGATGATTTTTCTAGTAA
Source organism: Streptococcus sp. A34 (assembly GCF_043674115.1). Lineage (NCBI taxonomy): Bacteria > Bacillati > Bacillota > Bacilli > Lactobacillales > Streptococcaceae > Streptococcus > Streptococcus sp. A34. Next base: position 14,558 of record NZ_JBIMJM010000016.1, read on the forward strand.
GGAAAAGCTAACCAAGGCCATCTCTAAAAATTGGTACCAGGCAAACAAGGCTTTGATTGGGCTGGGTATCAGCCTGGTATCAAGCTTTATCTTGGCAGCCAATCTACTCTTTATCCTCTTGGGGGCCAGTCTCTTTCTCTATCTGACCAAGAAATCTCGTTTCTTCCACTTTGAAACCTTCAAGGAGTGCTATAACTTCGCCCTGAATTGCCTGGGTGTGCCAAGTCTGATTGCCTGCTTGATTGGACTCTTTGGTCAGCCTGTAACAACTATCTTAACCATTCAAAATATCCTCTTTGTCCTCTGTCTCTTGTGGGTATTTTTCAAAACAAAATTCCGTAATCAACTTTAGGAGGTTCCTATGCGTGCAACCATCAAGGACGTAGCCAAACTGGCTGGTGTGTCGCCGTCTACGGTGACCCGCGTCATCCAAAACAGCTCTTCTATTAGTCAAAAAACCAAAGACCTAGTTAGAAAGGCTATGGCGGACCTTAACTACCACCCAAATCTCAATGCTCGTAGTCTGGTTTCCAGCTACACACAAGTGATTGGCTTGATACTTCCTGAAGATTCTGATATCTTCTACCAAAACCCTTTCTTCCCAACAGCCCTGCGTGGCATTTCACAGGTGGCTGCTGACCACAATTATGCGATTCAAATTTCTACGGGAAAAAATGAAGAGCAGCGATTGGAAGCTATTTCTCAGATGGTCTACGGAAAACGAGTTGATGGTCTAATTTTCCTTTATTCCAAGCCAGATGACCCACTGGTCCAGCTAGCCATTCAGCATAAGTTTCCCTTCCTCATTCTCGGTAAGGCAGATTCTCCATTTATCTCCCTAGTCGACAATGACAATATCCAGGCTGGATTTGAAGCGACCAATTACTTTATCAATAAGGGCTACAAGAATATTGCCTTTGTCGCTGGGAACAGGGAATTAGTCGTTTCCCAAGACCGCTATACTGGCTATAAAAACGCCCTCAAATCTCATAATATCCCTCTTGATGAAAACAAGGTCAAGTTTGTGTCTGGTTTCCTATTGGAAGACAGTTCCTACAAGATTTCAAAAAAATTACTCAAACAAGATATTGATGCTATCGTCACAACCGATACCATGGTGGCAGAAGGGATTGTCAAATACCTCAACGAAGTCGGTACAAAACTCCCTATCATCTCCTTTGACTCTGTCAAACCAAAATTGGATATTGAAGCCTATGTCGATGTCCACGCCATCAAGCTGGGACGCGTGGCCTTCAATACCCTCCACCAAATCATCAGCGACAATAAGGAAGACAAGCAGGTTTGCTACCGTCGTGTCATTCCGCATACGATTACTGAACTTTAACTTAGAAAGGAGCCATTCGGCTCATGGCATTAAGACAATTTCAAGCATTTCTAGATGATGTAGCTACTATTCGCTTGGTTATGGAAAAACGATTTGATACCGAGCACATGAGTTTTTCCCTCGAGTCCGACGATGCCACATCTCAACTTTTCATTCATTCCTGTCTGGAGGTAGAAAACCTGGTTCTCTACTATCTGACCAGCCTACACGCCTTAAATTTGGACAAGGACTATACCATTTACGACCAAGACCGCAATAAAATAGAGCTAGGCTATGGTCACATTGTCCGCTCTGCTATTTTCGAACAAAACTATACCTATGATGGCAGTGATTTGGGGGCAACTTATAGCCCGCAGTCCACAAGTTTCAAACTCTGGGCACCTATCTCCAAGCAGGTATTTTTAGTCCTTGAAGGGACACCATATACTATGAAAAAGGGTTCAAAAGGTGTCTGGCAGGTCACAGTAGAGGGTGATTTGGACAGTCAAAGCTACCACTATCTCCACAAAGTCAATGGCGAGTGGATTTCTGTTCATGACCCCTACGCTCTTTCATCCAAGGCAAACTCTGGTGATAGCTATGTCATCAACCCAAATAAACTCCACAAGGTGCGTCGCGCCAAGACCCAACGACCGATTTCTCAAGCTATTGTCTATGAAATGAGCGTCCGCGATTTCTCTTGGCAGACAGAAGCTGGCTTCAAACACCGTAGCCAATTCCTCGGTCTGACCGAATCACCTGTCTTGGACGGTATGAAACTGGGAATGGACTATATCAAAGATCTGGGCGTTACCCATATTCAGCTTCTTCCTGTTTATGATTTTGGAAGTGTAGATGAAAATAAACCCCAAGCTGTTTATAACTGGGGTTACGACCCTATGCAGTACAACCTGCCAGAAGGCTCCTTCTCCAGCCTACCAAATGACCCCTATGCCCGCATTCTAGAACTCCAAGAGGCCATCCAAGCCTATCACGATGCCGATATTTCCGTCAATATGGACGTTGTTTACAACCATGTTTATCATGCTGAGAAATACGCATTTGAACTGATTGTCCCTGGTTATTTCTACCGTTACAACGAACATGGTATGCGGACGGATGGTACTTTCTGTGGCAACGATGTCGCTAGCGAACGCAGCATGGTCCGCAACTACATCAAGCAATCCCTCCGCCAATGGACTAGTATCTATGGTTTTGATGGCTTCCGTTTCGACTTGATGGGCATTTTGGACAGCCAAACCATCAACCAAATCCAAGAGGAATTGTCAGCCATTCATCCAAATATCTATCTCTATGGCGAAGGTTGGAAAATGGCAACTGGTCTAGACTATGAAAAACTGGCCCACCAGTACAATGCAGACCAGCTCCCAGAAGTGAGTTTCTTCAACGATGACTATCGAGATACCTTCAAGAAACTCTTGCTCAACCCTACCCGTCTAGTTGATAAACAACTACACGAAAAAGTGCAGCATCTCCTGACTGGAAGCCGCTACAGCCACTTCATCGCACCGCAACAGTCACTGAACTACATCGAGTGTCATGATAATGCGACAGCCTTTGACTACTTCCATATTGAACATCCAGACTGGACACCTCAGAAACAAAAACGAGCTGCAAGCTTTGGGCTACAATTGGTCCTCATTTCTCAAGGAATGGCCTTTATCCATAGCGGACAAGAATTCTTCCGTACCAAAGATGAGATTGATAATAGCTACAATATTCCGGATAGAATCAATCGCCTAGACTGGACACGGGCAATTCGTTATAAGGAACATATTCAATTTATTCAAGAGTTAATTGCCTTCCGGAAGGACAATCCAATTCTCAGCCAGAACAGCTATGAAACCATCCAAGAAACCTGTGACTTCTACTGGTTGACTGAGTATGTCCTCCGCTATCAAGTCACAAATGGCGACAAGACTATCCAGTTTATTATCAACTTTGCGGATAGCGATTTTGTTTTTGAAAATGAAGAAGAACGAACCATTCGTTTCAGCTTCCCACCCGTTGACGATAATAAAGCCCAACAAATCACCCTTGCTGGACAAAGCATTTGTATTTTGGAAACTAAATAGGACTTTAGACCGATGTCTGAACTGCCCCCCTAGAGTATACTATAGTCAATCCTAAATATTTTTCATATCTCCTTAGAACTCATCAGCTTATGCTGGTGAGTTTTTTGCATGATATAAAGCAACCCAGTTCTTGACTGGGTTGTTCATCTTACATTAAGTCTATGATTTTCCGACCAATTCTCTCAATATCATTCTGCATACCTCGAAGTTCAAAGGTATCAATAACAGGGAATCCAAAGCGCTCAGAATACTGCTTGGCAGTCAAGCAATATTGGTTGTTGAAATTGCGATTGCCTGAACCAACCACACCCAGACAGAGCTCTGCATTGTCCCCAAAAGCGATAAAATCGCCTAAAGGATTGGTCAGAATCTCCACATCTCCGTTATCGACACCATTTCCGCCCTCCAGATAAGTAGGAAGAAAGGCGACAAAAGGAGCATCCAGCTGGTAAAAGGGAATGTCCTGCTTGACCAAATCTTTGATATGAACTAGCTCAATCTCCCAGTCAGTTTGAAATTGGAAAAAAGACTTTAGACGTTTCACAAAACTCTCTGTATTGCCACTCAGGCTAATATAAACTAGGTAAACAGTTGGTTTCATAAGTCTCCTCTCCGAAGAAAAACACTACATATAGAATACAAATACTATTGTACTCCTATATGTAGTTTTTTGTCAATTAGTCACTTTCCACAAACCGACCAATTATATTGACATTATCCGCTACGGATACAAAAGCCTGAGAATCTGCCTTTTTCATAATTTGCTTAAATTCACTAAACTCAGCACGAGTGATTATGACAATTAGAACAGTCTTTTGCTCATGATTGTAGGCACCCTCCGCACCATTGATGATGGTCACTCCACGATTGAGTTTTTTGTGAATTTGTTTGATAACCCGCTCAGGCTGATTGGTAATAATCATAGCCTGCATTCGTTTTTGTTTCACGAAAATCGCATCGGTCATCCGACTGGAGATAAACAGCGCAATCATTGAATACAGGGCATATTGCCAGCCAAAGGTCATCCCTGCAATTAACATAATCATAATGTTGACAATCAAGGAAATGGAGCCAACTTGTCGTCCCGTCTTCTTGCGAATAATAATAGAGACAATATCAGTACCACCACTGGATACATTGTTCCTAAGCGCAAATCCAATTCCAGTTCCCAGCATGAGACCACCAAAAATAGCATTTACTAATGGATCCGTCGTCAGGGTAACTGGCGGCATAAATTGGATAAAGAAAGAACTGAAGGATACCGTAATAAAGGTAAAGATAGTAAATTTATAACCAATTTTATACCAAGCTAAGATAAGCAAGGGAATGTTCAGGCCGTAGTAAACCACCGCAATCGATACATTCCAACCAGCGTAAGAAGCTGCCAGAGCAGAAACAATCTGTGCAAGACCAGTAACTCCAGACGAATAGACATTCCCTGGTCGAAAGAAAAAATTCACCGCAATACTAGATAGGAGTCCATAAATAATGGACCCCGATATCCGTTCTGCATATTTTTCTCGAGAAATCCCCGAAATAACTGACCAAAATTTATTCTTTCTGGCCTTTCTTAAGAAAAGAACACGCTGTTTTCTGAAAAATTTATTCATTTTCAAGTGTAATATCTAAAGCCAATTCCTCTAATTGAGCTGATGCAACCGTACTTGGTGCCTGTGTCATCGGATCTGATGCCTTGTTATTCTTCGGAAAGGCAATTACTTCACGGATATTGTCCTCACCTGCCAAGAGCATGACAAAACGGTCCAAACCGATAGCCAAGCCACCGTGTGGTGGGAAACCGTAGTCCATAGCTTCGAGCAAGAAACCAAACTGCTCATGGGCATCCTCAGCTGAGAAACCAAGAGCCTTGAACATCCGTTCTTGCATGTCTTTTTGGTTGATACGAAGGCTACCGCCGCCCAACTCATAACCATTCAAGACAATATCGTAGGCAACTGCACGCACCTGTGCCAAATCACCATCCAAATGATGAGCCGTTTCTTCTGTAGGCAAGGTGAATGGGTGGTGGGCACTCATGTAGCGACCTTCTTCTTCAGACCACTCAAACATTGGCCAATCCACAATCCAGAGGAAGTTGAACTTGCTTTCGTCAATCAATCCCTGCTCTTTAGCCAAGCGATTACGCAAGGCACCCAAGGTATTGTTGGCAACTTCCAATTTATCTGCCACAAAGAGAACTAGGTCCTTGTCTTCAAGTTGTAAACTTGCTGTCAAGTTTGCTGTAATGTCTGTCAAGAACTTAGCAACTGGGCCCGTTAATTCTCCCTTGTCTACTTTAACCCAAGCAAGACCTTTGGCACCAAATTGTTTAGCGTATTCTGTTAATTTATCAATGTCTTTACGTGAGTAGCTATCCGCCGCACCCTTGACCACAATGGCTTTGACAACTGGTGCTTCTGAGAAGACTTTAAAGTCAACTTCCTTGACAACCTCTGTCAAGTCTTGCAAAAGCATCTCAAAACGAGTATCTGGTTTGTCAGAACCATAGAAGTTCATCGCATGGTCATATGACATACGTGGGAAGGGCAAGGTCACATCGATTCCTTTGGTATCTTTCAAGACCTTGGCAATCAAACCCTCTACTATGTCTTGGATCTCAACTTCATTCAAGAATGAGGTTTCCAAATCCACCTGTGTAAACTCAGGTTGACGGTCCCCACGCAAGTCTTCATCACGGAAACACTTAACGATTTGGTAGTAGCGGTCAAAACCTGCATTCATCAAGAGCTGCTTAGTAATCTGCGGACTTTGCGGAAGGGCATAGAAATGACCTTTTGATACACGAGATGGCACCAAGTAGTCACGCGCACCTTCTGGCGTTGACTTGGTCAACATTGGTGTTTCCACATCGATAAATTCAAGCTCGTCTAGGTAGTTACGAATGCTGTGGGTTACGGCTGCACGCAATTTGAAGTTGTTGAGCATTTCTGGACGACGAAGATCCAAATAACGGTAACGAAGGCGGGTATCATCACTAGCTTCAATCCCGTCCTTGATTTCAAATGGAGTCGTCTTGGCCGTGTTCAACACTGTCAAACAGGATACTTGTAGTTCAACAGCTCCTGTTGGGATATTGTCATTAGCTTGCTCACGCTCCACTACTGTTCCTGTCACCTCAATAACAAATTCAGAGCGAAGTCCCTCTGCCTTTGCCATCAATTCCGCATCAACTGACTCAGGATTAATCACCAATTGCATAATACCTTCACGGTCACGTAAGTCAATGAAAATCAAGCCACCCAAGTCACGACGGCGGCCAACCCAACCTTTCAAAGTAATTTCCTGTCCGACATGTTCCTTTCGAACACGTCCTGCATACATAGAACGTTTCATATTCTTCCTCTTTTACTGATTTTATACCTATTCATTCTACCATAAAATGGCTAATTTTTGGGGGAAATTGCCGAGAAAAATCGAAAAACCAGCCCTAACCGACTGGTTTACTATATACCATATCCAAATGCAGAATATCGTCCTCTAGATAGACTTCTGAAACTGGTTCGAAGCCAAGCGATTGATAGAATCTTTCCAAATAGGCTTGAGCCCCGATTTTAATCAGACTTTCCTTCCACTCGGTTGTAATGTAAGCGATAGCTTGCTCCATCATAGGCCGACCCAATCCTTTACCACGATGGCTTGCCTTGATGACCACACGACCGATGGAAACTTCATCATAACTTAGACCAGCCGGCAAGATTCTCAAGTAAGCTACTAACTCTCCTTCATCAGTTCCCAAAAGATGAAGACAGTTTAAATCCTTTCCATCAACTTCAGGATAGGGACAAGCTTGTTCTACAACAAAGACATCCGTTCGCAGTGTCAAGATGCTGTAAAGCTCCTGTAAACTTAATTGGTCAAAGGCCTTGATTTCCCAATTCATATCCCCTCCTAAGGTAAGAAATTGCCTGCACTCTTGTAAATATCGTACCATTCCGGACGAGTCAGTTCAAACTTGTTGGCCTGAGCAATCCGTTTCAAACGATCTACATTCATAGAACCGGCAATGGTCTGAATCTTCGCAGGATGCCGCAGTATCCAAGCTACGACAATTGTTTCATGTGAAACATGGTACCGCTCTGCTATTTCCTCAAGGGTGCGATTGAGCTCTGTATAGTCTGGATGGTTAGCAAAAATCCCCTTTTGTAAGTCAATCAAGAAGGGGGACCAAGCCTGAATAGTGACTTTTTTGAGCTGGCAATAATCAATCAGTCCACCATCCCGCATCGTAGCCACATCATCTTTCATATTGACATGGAGACCCGCATCAATCAGAGGCGTATGGGCAGGCGACAACTGGAGTTGATTTACAGCCAAGGGCTTATCCAAATAGGACTGGAGCAGTTCCATCTGGTAAATATTCTGGTTGCTGACGCCAAAATGGCGAACCTTACCGGCTTTTTCTAGCAAATAGAAGGCTTCAGCTACCTCCTCTGCCTCCATCAAAGCATCCGGTCGGTGCAAACATAGCACATCCAGATAGTCCGTATCCAAGCGCTCTAAAATCCCATCAACCGACTGCAAAATATAGTCTTTTGAAAAATCAAAATAGCCCTTGCGGATACCGCATTTGGACTGGAGAATGATGTCCTCGCGCCTGATACCCAGCTCCTTCATGGCAGAGGCAAAGCGGATTTCCGATTGACCGCCACCATAAATATCGGCGTGATCGAAAAAGTTTATTCTCTCTTCCAGACTGGTCTCTAAGACCCGACTAGCTTCCTGATCTGACAGGGCTACCATGCGCATACAGCCCAAAGCAATCCGTGATACCTGTAAACCTGTTTGTCCTAATTCTTGCATTGGATACTCCTTTTGAAAACGTTTTTCTATTCCCATTATAGCACAAAAACCCGACAAATGCCGGGTTTTGAAAATCTATGAACGAGTTTTGCACAAACTGTGGAAAACTCGTGTAAAAATGACATTTTCTGTGGAAAACTAGGGTTTCATTTCCATAAAAAACTTCTCCACATCCCTTTCTTGACTTCGTAAAAAGATATGTTCGGCATAATCATAAAGGAAACTCTTAGGATTGACCTTGCTTAGCTCCTTATAAGCCTGGCTAGAATAAACATCCTTTGCCAACCAATTCTGGTCAATCTTTTCACCAGAAAAGTAAGCGCGATTGACTGGTACCATAAACCGAGAAATGCTCTCCGCAACCTCCGTAGAGTACCAACCCTCATCGTGCATCATCCGGTGGACCATAATGTCGCTACTATTGTCAAAAACAGACTGCATATGAGCTGTTAATTCACGCAAATCTGGATTTGTAGGCTGAGCTTTTTTTGCCCAAAAAGCCGTATCCAATTGCCCTTTTTGATAATCTAAGCCAGACTTATCCACAGTCACCTGACCTATTACAGCAGGATAGACTGAGAAGGCTCCGTTCACCACCTCAGTATAAGTGGTCTTTCCAAGGTCCTCTGAAACAATGTTCTGGGCATGCGTATGGCCAGAAAAACCAAATTGAACCCCATAGCGATCCAATAGCCGCTTGACATCTATCGTATTATCCAGAGTATAGCCTTTGGACAGCATGTGGTGCTGCCGAAGGACATTGTGGTGTACAACTGGAAGGGCCTGGACACCAGCCTCTTCAGCCGCCTGCAACTGCTCCTCCATCCAGTCTAGCGTCTCCTTCTTGATCCGACCATTGGTCTTTGGACCTCCTTTTCCCATCCCATCGCTGTAGATATTGGAATCCAGCATGATAAACCACAGATTAGAAGAAACCTTGCTCAAATAACTAAGAGAATGGGCATCGCGATTGGCCGCTTGATTATAACCAAAATCTACAAAAATCTCCGCAAAATCCTTATGGGAAACCTGAGCAACCACTTCCTGCTGGTCTCCCTTAAAGGCGCGCGCCCAGCCACTGGCTATATCATGATTTCCTGGTATCACCTGCACCTGGGTACCAGCTTTCTCCATCTTCCCAAAATACTCCGCCAACTCCAGCATGCTCTGCTTTTCACCATTGAGGGTCAAATCTCCACTGACCAGCAAATGCTTGGGCTTATCCCGTTTGACCTGCTCCAAAAGAGCATCCATCCGCTCTTTTCCATAGCGGAGCTCCTTACCAGCAGCCGTCTTTTCGATATAGGAGAAAGCCTCGCCAGTATCAAATAAAGTTGGTGACAGATAATGGAGATCACTGATAATCCAAATTTGATCCTCCTTGGTCAAATTTCGATTCGGATATGCAACGACCTGCTGTTGAGTAGTGAAGTTCAAAATTAACAAAATACTGAGTAACAAACCAGTTAAGATTATCGTTTTCTTCATAGTCCCAGTATATCACTGATAACATTTACCAACAAGAAAAGGCTCCTAAGAACCTTTTCAAATTGAAAAATCAGTTTAACTTCGTCATTATTTTGCAAACTCTGCTGCCTTCATGCCCGCCTGACGGCCAAACACGATAATATCCGCCACCGCATTACCACCAATACGGTTTTGACCATGAACACCACCAGTTACTTCACCAGCAGCATAAAGACCAGAAATTGCTGAACCGTCTGCTTTCAATACTTCAGTATTGGTATTGATTTTCACACCACCCATTGTATGGTGAATACCAGGTGCAACTTTAATGGCATGGTAAGAACCAGTATTCAAAGCATGGTCCATACCTGATGTGCGACCAAATGCTGCATCATTTTTATCTGCCACAGCCTTGTTCCAAGTATCAAGTGTTGTTTGAAGAGCATCCGCAGGTACACCAATTTCTTTGGCCAAATCCGCAAGAGTAGCACCCGTTTTTACAAGACCTTTTTCTTCGTATTGAGCAATAGCCTTCACACGATCTTTCAAGGCATCATCAAAGATAACATAAGCGTAGTTTGGATCCAAACTATTGATAGCTGCAGAAACTTTATCACGTGTTTCCAATTCGTTAACAAAACGCTCACCTTTTGAGTTGACAAGGATAGCACCTTCGCCACGAACTGCTTCTGTAATCAAGTAAGAAGTTTCTTGCTCAACACTTGGGTGAATTTGGATTTGTTCCATATCAACAGTTGCTGCACCTTCTGATTCAGCAAGCGCAATACCATCACCTGTTGAACCTTCTTGGTTGGTTGTAACATAACCTTTCAATGCTGGATTTAATTTAGCAACCATTTCCAAGTCTGCACCGAAACCACCAGTTGCCAATACAACTGCTTTAGCTGAGATTTTCTTAGTTTCACCAGCAATCTCAACTTCAACACCTGTTACAGCCCCGTCTTTATCTTGGAGTTTTGTAACATCTGCATTAACAAAAATTGGTACTTCACGTTCAACAAGATTGTGGTAAAGACCATTTACCAAGTAGCCACCAACAGCTGAACCATCTGCTGGACGGTGTGTACGTTTTTCACTCATACCACCTGTAGTAGTCAAGTTACTAAGAGTAATACCCAACCCATCCAACCAGTCAATTGCACTAGCTGAATTGTCGACAAGATAACGAAGCAATTCGGGATCGTTTGTTCCCTTACCACCCTTCAAAGTTTCTTCATAGAATTTATCATTTGTATCAGCAATTCCTTCTGCTTCCTGGAATTTGGTTTGAGAAGCATTCATGCCGGCTGATGATTTAGCAGTATTACCACCAATAACTGGCATTTTTTCTAATAATACTACGCTAGCACCTGCATCTTTTGCTGAAATTGCAGCAGACATCCCTGCTCCACCAGAACCCACGACGATTACATCATAGCTGTCTTTCAATTCGGATGGATCCGTGTATTCCTTCACGGATGCACCAGAAACGGCTTCTTCTTTAGAAGATGAAGTTGTTGTACTAGACGTCGTTGACGTAGCTGAATTCTCTGCTTTACCACCGCAAGCAACCAAAAATAGAGCTGCAAGAAAAGCAAAAACAATACGTAACCATAGGTTTTTCTTCATAAGTTCCTCCTGTTTGTTGAGATATTCACATTATATCATTTTGTTTAATTTATTTCAATATATATTCTAAAGGAACAAATGAAATTGTGCAGTAAAACCAAAAATGCACAAGCTATTGCCAGTGCATTCTTATTACTTGTCTTATTTGTCGAATTGTGCAAAAAATTGCTCAATTTCTTCTATTGTAGCCTGACTACCTTTTTGAAGTATGGAAACTGCTTTTCCTCCTTCAATATATAACAAGCTTGGAACCGTTTCGATACCACTTGCCTTTAGAAACTGCTCTAATTGACCAGTTGGATCTTCTTCACTATCCAAATAATAGACAGTTTGTTGTGTTTGTTCAACTGTTTGACTCAATTTGGGAACAAAGGCTCTACAATATTGACAAGATTCCCGACCAACATACAAGAAAAATGAATCCTTGTTTGCTAATTTATTCTCTACTTGGTCAATACTTAGTTCTTGATAAGACTTAACAGCTTCCGCATATTCAGACGCAGCATTAACAGGTTGACTTGTTGACTTGACAAAGTAAATGATTGATGTCAGACCGAGAATGACTAGTACAATGCCAATGAATTTTCGTACCATTTTTCCTCCTAATTGATATGGAAAAAGCCCAGAATAGGGCTTTTAACTTTGAACAAATCTTAGAGCATTTTGTTGTAGAATTCTACGACAAGTGCTTCGTTGATTTCTGGGTTGATTTCGTCGCGCTCTGGCAAGCGAGTCAATGAACCTTCAAGCTTTTCAGCATCGAATGATACGAAAGCTGGACGGCCAAGAGTAGCTTCAACTGCTTCCAAGATAGCTGGAACTTTAGCTGACTTCTCACGAACTGAGATCACTTGACCAACTTCAACGCGGTATGAAGGGATATCAACGCGTTTGCCGTCAACAAGGATGTGACCGTGGTTTACGAATTGACGTGCTTGACGACGAGTGGTTGCCAAACCAAGACGATAAACGACGTTATCCAAACGACGCTCCAAAAGAAGCATGAAGTTGAAACCAAGGGTACCTTGTTTGATTTTAGTAGCTTGTACGAACAAGTTACGGAATTGTTTTTCACCCAAACCGTAAGAGAAACGCAATTTTTGTTTCTCAGCCAATTGCAAACCGTATTCTGATAATTTAGAACGGTTGTTTGGTCCGTGTTGACCTGGTACGTAGTTACGACGTGCCAATTCTTTACCTGTACCTGTCAATGACAAGCCAAGACGACGAGCTTGTTTCCAAGATGGTCCTGTATAACGTGACATAAAAATGTCCTCCTCAATAAAATAAATATATTGTAGGAAATAACGTCTTAGGCAAACCTGATTCGTGCAGGAGGCCTTCATCGAAACAGCAACGATTACTCTTCTTGCTGACCTTCTGTTGACGAGCTTCATTTTGCCCTGCTGTTATTTCGCACAAAGATTAGTATAACACAAAAAAAAGGCTCTGTAAAGCCTTTATATTAGTTAATCCAAATAATGAATCAAAATCTTCTCCGTCAAGATGTCTGAGTAGGTATAAGATTCCACAAAGGTATTGTTGGGATCCTCATACTCCACAATAAAGAGTGACTGATAGACCTCGATAATCCGACCTTGCTTGTTTTTTTCACGCTTACGCCCATTCTCCAGGGTCAATTCCACAATTTGCCCTTCATGGTCCTTAATATCCTGTTTGATTTGCTTCATCTTGGCAACATCTGTAAATGCATCACTCATGCTCTATCCATCCTCTCTCTTGGAAATACTTGCAAATTTATTATATTCTTTTTGGAACATGAGTTCCACGGTACCACGCGCACCCGAACGGTTTTTCTCGATGATAACCTCGACCGTATTGTTGGGAATACCACCGTCTTCCTGCTCTCCGCGTTCATAATAATCATCACGATAGAGGAAGGCAACAATATCCGCATCCTGCTCAATCGAACCCGATTCACGAATATCAGAAAGTACTGGACGTTTGTCCTGCCGTTGCTCAACTCCACGAGACAGCTGACTGAGGGCAATGACCGGCACTTTCAACTCCTTAGCCAGAATTTTCAGCTGACGGGAAATCTCCGAAACCTCTTGTTGCCGGTTTTCACGACCAGTCCCTGTAATCAATTGCAAATAGTCAATCAAAACCAAACCGAGATTGCCGGTTTCTTGGGCCAATTTCCGCGACCGCGAGCGAATTTCCGTAATTTTGATACCCGGTGTATCGTCGATATAAATGCTAGCCCGCGCTAAATTGGCTTGAGCCACCATATACTTGTTCCACTCTTCTTGAGTCAAGTGACCCGTACGAATGGCACGCGAATTGATAACCCCTTCCGAGGCCAGCATACGGTCCACCAAGCTCTCTGCACCCATTTCCAAAGAAAATATGGCGACGGTCAAGCCTAGCTTGGTCCCGATATTTTGCGCGATATTGAGGGCAAAGGCCGTTTTCCCCACCGCAGGACGGGCCGCAAGGATAATCAACTCTTCCTCGTGGAGTCCTGTCGTCATTGCATCCAGTGCAGGATAGCCCGTCGCAATCCCCGTAATGTCCGAAGTCTGCTTGGCACGGGTTTCCAGATTATCAAAGTTGATATTGAGGACATCGTCAATCCGTTTGAAACCGCTACGGCTAGCTCCTTCGCTGACATCAATCAGGGCCTTCTCTGCATTGGCAATAATATCATCCGACCCGTCAGCTCCATCGTAGGCCTGATTAACAGTCTCTGTCAGACGAGCAATCAACTTACGCAGGTTGGATTTCTCAGCGACAATCTTGGCATAGAACTCCGCATTGGCCGCCGTCGGTACCGAACTAATAATCTCTGCCAAATAAGCCAAGCCACCGATATTTTCCAAGTCACCATGATTGACCAAGTAGTTACGCATAGTCGTCGCATCAATGGCCTCATTCTTGTCCGCCAACGCAATCATTGCCTTGAAAATCAGCTTATGGGCGTGCTTGAAAAAGTCTTCAGCCTCGATATACTCACGGACAAAGACCAGCTTGCCCTCATCTAGGAAAATGGCACCCAACACCGACTGTTCCGCCAAAATATCCTGGGGCTGTACCCTCAATTCGTCTAATTCTGCCAAGATTTCACCTCCTCACCAATATGACTAAAAATCAAATAGTTTAAGCCTCTTTGATACTCAAATTGATGACGCCTGTTACATCCTGATAGATTTTCACAGGAACATCAATCAAACCCAACGCACGAATTGGGTGGTCCAATTGAATATGACGCTTGTCAATCTTGATACCAAATTGTTTTTCCAATTCCTCGGCAATCTTCTTGCTGGTAATAGAGCCGAAGGTACGTCCGTCTGGCCCCACTTTTTCGACAAATTTGACCAAGGTAGCTTCCTCAGCCAGCTTTGCCTTGATGGCTTCTGCTGCTGCAACCTGCTCGGCATGGGCTTTTTCTTTTGATTTTTCTTGACCACGCAGGGCACTGATAGCCTGGGTAGTTGCCTCTTTGGCTAAGTTTTTCTTAATCAAAAAGTTTTGGGCATAGCCTGTTGGCACTTCCTTGATTTCGCCTTTTTTTCCTTGGCCTTTTACGTCTGCTAAAAAGATAACTTTCATCTATTCTCTCCTAACTTTCACTAAGTTCCTGACGAATCGTATCCGTCAATTTATCATAGACTTGATCCATTGTAAGGTCGTAGACTTGGGCTGCAGCCAGGTTAAAGTGACCGCCTCCGCCCATTTCTTCCATAATCCGCTGGACATTGATTTTACTGTGGCTTCTTGCAGAAATCGCCACATAATCTTGGGTATTTTCCGTCAGAACAAAGACTGCCTCAATGCCTGCAATATCCAAAATGGTATCCGCCGCCTTACTTGGAACGACTGTATCGTACTTCGTTCCTTCCTTGCCACGGGCAATGACGATTTGGGGTTCAAACCGCTGTCCTTGCAAAATCAGCTCGTTAATCTGACGGTATTCATCAAATTCTGTCGCTGAAATCTGCTGAATTTCCAGACTATCACTACCGCGAGTACGCAGATAGCTAGCCACATCGAAGGTCCGACTGGTCACGCGCGAGGTAAAATTCTTGGTGTCCAGCATAATCCCCGCCATCAACAAGCTTGACTGAAGACGATTAAGCTTGTGGCGCTTGTCATTCTGGAATTGAATAAGCTCTGTCACCAACTCACTGGCTGAACTTGCACCACTCTCTATATAGGTCAAGATAGCATTATCAGGGAAATCCGTATCTCTACGATGGTGGTCCACGACTATAACCTGGGTAAACAAATCATACAATTCCTTATCCAAGGTCAAGCCAATCTTAGAATGATCCACCATGATCATCAGAGAGTGGGAAGTAACCATCTGCTTGGCTTCTTGAATTGTAAGCAGGTTCGAACAATTCTCATCGCTCAATTTTTTTATCGCACGAACAATATCCGGGGCCATCTCATCGGGATTATAGACCGTATAGGCATTGTTCATGATATTTTGCGCAAAATACTGCATCCCAACAGAGGAGCCCAGAGCATCCATATCCAAGTTTCGATGTCCGACTACAAACACCGCATCGACTGACTTGAGCTTATCAGACACCGCTGTCATCATGGCACGAGTACGGGTACGAGTACGTTTGACAGATGATGCTGAGCCACCACCAAAAAAGAGCGGTTGTTTACGGTCGTCATTCTCTTTGACAACAGCCTGGTCACCACCACGGACCTCTGCCATGTTCAAATTTTGCAGGGCAACTTGACCAATTTGATGATGGTTGGTTGTCCCGTAAGCCAAACCCATACTAAGCGTTAGGCTCAATTCTAACTTTTTAGCCTCTTCACGAAACTTGTCAATGACCGAAAATTTATCTTCAATCAAACTTTCCAAAACACCGTAGTCCGTGAAAAAATAGAAACGATCCATAGAACCACGGCGGTAGTAAATGCCATAACCATTACAAAAATCGGACACAAACTGAGCCAAGAAAGAATTGACCTGGCTAATCTGAGAATCCGTTATTGTATCCTCCAGCTCATCATAGTTATCCACCGAAATGATCCCGATAACTGGTCGACTGCCAATCAAACTATTGGTTGCAGAATATTCATTGGAGGCATCAAAAAAGTAAAATAAGCCCTGTTCAAAATCAACATTGACCGCATAGCGTTTTCCAGAAAAATTAGCATAAACCCTATCTTCATCTAGACCGACATCAATAATTTCACGTAGCTTTTTCTGGTCAAATTCACCATTTTCCTGAGCGAAAATCAACTCCGCAAAAGGATTAAACCACTCGACTTGATTGGTCTCTGCTTGAACCTTAATCACACCGATCGGCATCTGATCCAAAAGCTTCATGAGACCAGAATTTGCCTGACTATTTAAATATTCAATCTGCTCCAGTTCGCTAAATTCATAGGAATGTTTCTGATAAATAAAGAGCACAACTAAGACAATTAAGCTCAGTAAAAGCGCAAAAATTGTGAGGACGCTTGTCGGAAAAATGCGGTGAATAACAGCCACTAGTCCAAACAAAATCAGTCCAATCATGACAAAATGAATTGTCGAAAATCGAAATTTTTTCATCACTAACCTCTGACTGCCATTCTACCATAAATTACCGAAAAATTCTAGCTATGACCCTGAAATCCAAAGGAAAAAGCAGTCACAAGGACTACTTCTTATCCTTATTTTTGGCAATGGAACGGCTACGCCCTTCCAAATAGACCATGAGAATGGAGATATCTGCTGGATTGACACCGGAAATCCGACTGGCCTGGCCGATGGTTTCTGGTGAAATCAGCTTGAACTTCTGACGGGCTTCGGTTGCTATGGAGTCAATGTCATCCCAGTCAATGTCGGCTGGAATACGTTTTTCTTCCATGCGTTTCATCTTCTCTACCTGATCCAAGGCCTTGGCAATGTAGCCTTCATACTTGACCTCTGTTTCAATCAATTCAATAGTCTTGGCATCCAAGTCCTCTGCCGCAGGGCCGATAAATGCTACCGCATCTGCGTAGGTCACATCTGGACGACGCATGAATTCCTTGGCAGTAAGGGCATCTGTCAAGGGCTTGAAGCCCATGGCTACGACTTTTTCATTGGTTTCCTTGATTGGCTTGAGTTTGATAGACTCCAAGCGTTTCATTTCATTGTCAAACTGGTTTTTGTGAATCTGGAAGACCTGCCAGCGTTCATCATCCACCAAGCCTACCTGACGACCAATCTCCGTCAGTCGCATATCCGCATTGTCATGACGCAAAATCAAGCGGTATTCTGCCCGACTGGTCAAGAGGCGGTAAGGTTCCACCGTTCCCTTGGTCACCAAGTCGTCAATCATAACGCCGATATAACCGTCACTTCGTTTCAAAATCAACTCAGGCTTGCCCTGTACCTTGAGGGCGGCGTTGATACCAGCGACAATTCCCTGACCTGCTGCTTCTTCATAACCTGATGTTCCGTTGGTCTGACCTGCTGTGAAGAGTCCAGAAATTTTCTTGGTTTCCAGCGTCGCCCGCAACTGATGAGGCATAACCATATCGTACTCAATGGCGTACCCTGTCCGCATCATTTGGGCATTTTCCAAGCCTTTAATAGAGTGAATCAAGTCCTGCTGCACATCTTCTGGCAGACTGGTTGACAGCCCTTGGACATAGATTTCGTCTGTATTGCGACCTTCTGGCTCTAGGAACAGCTGGTGACGTTCCTTGTCGGCAAAACGCACAATCTTGTCCTCGATGGACGGACAATAACGGGGCCCAATCCCCTTGACAATCCCTGAAAACATAGGTGCCCGGTGGAGATTGCTGTTGATAATCTCATGGCTGGTCGCATTAGTATAGGTCAACCAGCAAGGAATCTGATCCTGCAAATAATCCTCATCCTTGGACAAAAATGAAAAATGGTTAGGCTTTTCATCGCCTGGTTGAATCTCCGTGTCTTCATAGTTAATGGTACGAGCATTGACACGCGGTGGCGTTCCTGTCTTGAACCGACCGATTTCAAGACCAAGCTCCTTCAGATTATCCGCCAGCGTGATAGAAGCAAGGCTATTGTTAGGGCCTGATGAATATTTGAGGTCACCGATGATAATCTCACCACGCAGGGCTGTACCAGTTGTCACTACGACCGCCTTGGCTGAGAATTTCTGGTTGGTAGCCGTGCGGACACCGATAACCTTGCCATCCTCCACCAAAATCTCATCAATCATAGTTTGACGTAGGGTTAGATTTTCCTGACGCTCCACCGTCCGCTTCATCTCTGCTGCATACTCTGCCTTATCTGCCTGAGCCCGCAAGGCACGAACAGCTGGCCCCTTGCCCATATTGAGCATTTTCATCTGAATGTAGGTCTTGTCAATGTTGCGGCCCATTTCGCCACCCAGGGCATCGATTTCCCTTACCACAATCCCCTTGGCAGAGCCGCCAATAGAGGGATTACAAGGCATAAAGGCCACCATATCCAAATTAATAGTTGCAAGCAAGGTCTTACAGCCCATCCGACTGGCTGCCAAGCCCGCCTCTACACCCGCATGCCCCGCACCAATCACGATGACATCGTAGTTTTCTGCAAATGTGTGTGTCATGTTGTTTACTCCTTCATGTTCATAATGTGTTTAACTTGTCCACTCCAGTTTGGCAATTCCTCTGCCAGAAAAACTGGTACGACATCTAGGTTGACAAGTTTGTCAACGTCTATCCATTCACAAGCTTGTTTCAAGTTGTCTTCAATCATCTCCTCAGGCATTTCTCCAACAGGCTCCACGATAAAATGAAGCTCGATATTGTGAAAGTCTATACCTTCATGTGTAAATTGATTTTCAACAACAAAAGCCAATTGATTGACACGACTGTCAACCCCTAATTCTTCTTTGACTTCTCGAACAGCCGCATCCGCTGCTACCTCATTGACCTCAACTGCACCGCCAATGGTATAATAACGGCCCTTATTATCTTTGGTCAGGAAAATCTTCCCATCCTTTATAATCAATGCAGTCGCTCGAACACCAAAAATTTGGTTGTCAACTCTGGTTCTGAAATCCATTTATCCTTCTCTTTTCTAAAATTTCGTCCAGATATGGAACTAAGTTTTTCTTATTTTTATCGGTAGGAGCTAACCATAGAAAATCTGTATGCTCTTCTGGGTCAAGAAGAATGGTTTTCGGTTGTTCAGGAAGTGTCACTTCATAGACTAGACTTGTAAACACCGTCTGTTTTTCTTCATCAAACTGACTATCTTCATGGATAATGATCAGATTTTCCTTTTCTATCGAAATACCTGTTTCTTCAAAACACTCTCTCACTGCAGCATCACGGGGCAATTCATTCTCTTCGACACGACCGCCTGGAATGTCCCAATATTGAGGAAAAACATTGGGTTTGCCACGCTTAGTCTGCGAACGCTGAATAATCAAGTGGCTGTCTGCAACAGTCAGCAAGACATGGGCAATCAATTTAACAGGCATGGTTTCCTCCGCTACTTTAGTTGTCTTTGTTCATAAAATGCTTTAGTTGTCCGTCCCAGTTGGCTAACTCGGTCTTAAGAAAGGCTGGATTGAGATTCAGTTTCTCTAAGCCCGCAAAAGCAACCCATTCACACTGGCGAACAGAATTTCCTTCTTCCAGATTGGTAGCTGGATTAGACAGTGGGGTAACTATATAGAGAAATTCAATCTGATGATAGGATTTCTCCTGCAAGGTGAACTGATTTTCAACGATGAAAGCTAGTGGTCCAACCTCCACATCAATTCCGATTTCTTCTTTCATTTCCCGTTGCACAGCCTCTTCGGTTGTTTCGCCAAGCTGAATAGCTCCACCCAAAGTGTAGTATTTCCCTTCAGGCGACTTAACGAGATAAAGTTTCTCATCTTGTACCACCAAGCCCGTTGCCCGAACACCGAAGATTTGATTGTCGTGTCTCGTTCTGAAATCCATCTTCTCTCCCCAATCGCAAAAAATAGCCAAAACTCTCGAAAATTGCAGGACAAAAAAGCCTACAATTCCCATGAGCTTTGACCATCATAGTTCTTGTTAGAAATATTGTATCAAATTGTCCTGACAAGTCAAGTTAAACAATCTTTACAAACCTGTCAACTAAATATACTGACAAGCCACTCCATCCTTGTAGGCCATATCAATCATTCCACCGCCCAGACATTCTTGTCCGTCATAGAAAACAACGGCTTGTCCTGGTGTGATAGCCCGTTGTGGCTCTTCAAATATGACTTCTGCCTTATCACCTCTTACCTTGACAGTTACTTGACTGTCTGGTTGACGGTAGCGGAACTTAGCTGTACACTCAAGTGTGAATTCTTCAGGCATATCACGTGTAAAATGAACTTGACTAGCCTGTAAAGAAGTTGACATCAAGGACTCATGATAGAAGCCTTGTCCGACATAGAGGATATTTTTGGACAGGTCTTTTCCGACAACAAACCAAGGTTCATTATCCCCACCGATTTGTCCTCCGATACCAAGCCCGCCCCGCTGGCCGATCGTATAGTACATGAGGCCTGTATGTTCTCCCATATCACGACCGTCAACGGTCATCATGCGACCGGGCTGGGCTGGCAAATACTGCCCTAAAAATTCTTTGAAGTTCTTCTCACCGATAAAGCAGATACCTGTCGAGTCTTTCTTCTTAGCTGTCGCCAAGCCTGCTCGCTCTGCTATTTCCCTCACCTGAGGCTTTTGTAAATGGCCGAGCGGAAACATGGTTTTCTGCAACTGTTCCTGTGATAGTTGGCTAAGGAAATAGGTCTGGTCCTTGCCATTGTCTGCTCCACGTAGCATATGGACGGTGCCGTCCTCGTCGCGTGACACCTGAGCATAATGCCCTGTCGCCACATAGTCCGCACCCAAGTTCATAGCGTAATCCAAGAAGGCCTTGAACTTGATTTCCTTGTTACACATGACATCTGGATTGGGCGTCCGTCCTGCCCGATACTCTGCTAGGAAGTACTCAAATACGCGGTCCCAGTACTCTTTTTCAAAGTTGACAGAGTAGTAAGGAATGCCGATCTGGTCTGCCACTACAGCCACATCCTTGTAATCTTCTGTTGCTGTACAGAAGCCATTTTCATCCGTGTCATCCCAGTTTTTCATGAAGATGCCGATCACATCGTAGCCCTGCTCTTTGAGCAAGAGAGCCGTAACCGATGAATCCACACCGCCACTCATACCGACAACAACACGGGTTTTCGAATTGTCAATTGACATCATCTTCTCCCATCTTTTCGTAGAAATAACGATTTGAAGGTCGTATTCCAAAAATTTTTTCAAAAAACGATTTGAAGGTCGATTTTGAACAACTTGTATTATACCACACAAAAGGGAGAAGAAACAGGAATTTGGTATTGAAACCCCATTCATCTAGGCATTCTATCCAAATCAAAAATTTGATATAATAGTATTAAGAAAAACGTGAGGATAGTTATGACAAATTTAAAATTTCAATCGGTCTTTGATATTATCGGGCCTGTTATGATTGGACCTTCTTCCAGCCATACAGCTGGGGCAGTCCGCATTGGGAAAATTGTGTCTTCCATCTTTGGTGATGAGCCAACCGAGGTCGAATTCCAACTTTACAACTCTTTTGCCAAGACCTATCGTGGGCACGGTACGGATGTGGCCTTGGTAGCAGGCATTTTAGGCATGGATACAGACGACCCACGCATTCCTGACTCTCTGGATATTGCTCGGGAGCGTGGTATTAAGGTTTACTGGCGTGTCAACAAGGACAGCAATACCCCCCATCCCAATACCACACGAATCATCATTAAAAATGACAAAAAGTCCATCTCAGCCACAGGCGTTTCAATTGGTGGAGGCAATATACAAGTAACGGAGCTCAACGGCTTTTCTGTCAACCTGAATATGAACACTCCGACAATTATCATCGTTCACCAAGATGTTCCAGGTATGATTGCCAAGGTAACTGACATCTTATCAAAATACAATATCAATATTGCTCAAATGAACGTGACACGTGAACAAGCTGGCGAAAAAGCTATTATGATTATCGAAGTGGATGCTCGCCAATGTGAAAATTCTATTGCAGAAATTGAAAAAATTCCCCATCTGCACAATGTTACCTTCTTCAACTAGAAAGAGAAAGACATGTTTTATACTATCGAAGAATTAGTTCAGCAAGCCGAACAGTTTTCTGGCAATGTAGCTGAACTCATGATTGCGACTGAAATTGAATTGACAGGGCGTAGCCGAGAAGAAATCTTGACAATCATGTCAAGAAACTTGACAGTCATGAAAGCGTCGATTGTTGACGGATTAACAGAAAGCAAGTCCGTTTCTGGATTGACAGGTGGTGACGCTGCCAAGTTGGACGCTTATATGAAAAAGGGCAAGACGCTGTCTGATTCCTCTATCCTATCGGCAGCAAGAAATGCTATGGCTGTCAATGAGTTGAACGCCAAAATGGGCTTGGTCTGTGCCACCCCAACTGCTGGCTCTGCTGGTTGCTTGCCTGCCGTTCTTGGTGTTGCTATTGACAAGTTAAGCTTGACAGAAGAGCAACAACTTGACTTCCTCTTTACAGCTGGAGCCTTCGGTCTAGTTATCGCCAACAACGCCTCCATCTCTGGAGCAGAAGGAGGCTGTCAGGCAGAAGTTGGCTCTGCCTCTGCTATGTCAGCAGCGGCATTAACCCTTGCTGCTGGAGGAAGTCCCTACCAGGCTAGTCAAGCTATCTGCTTTGTCATTAAAAATATGCTAGGGCTGATCTGTGACCCAGTCGCAGGTCTGGTAGAAGTCCCATGTGTCAAACGAAACGCCATGGGAGCTAGCTACGCTATGGTGGCTGCAGATATGGCTCTAGCAGGTATCGAATCTAAGATTCCTGCAGATGAAGTCATCAATGCCATGTACCAAGTGGGTTCTGCCCTACCAACTGCCTTCCGTGAGACTGCCGAAGGAGGCCTGGCTGCCACACCAACTGGTCGCCGACTAGCACAAGAAATCTTCGGCGAAAATTGACAACCTTGTCAAGACAAAAGGACCTCTACGGTCCTTCAGACTGAAGACAAAGTCGTTAGAATTATATTTCTAACGGCTTTTTCATATGTAAAGTAGTATAATAGAGATAGGAATACTAGCTAATAAGCAGAAGGAGAATCGCTATGTTACACAAAGAAAATCCAGACTACAATCGCGGTCAATTTGGTTTCTACAGTTTAGATGA